>CAZXNF010000767.1:0-1418 GCA_964641785.1 uncultured Streptomycetaceae bacterium
ATCTTGATCTGGATGGGTGCGCCCGCCGTCAGGAACAGGTCCGAGGCCTGCTTGTCCGCCATCAGCTTGAAGAGGGGATCGAGGAACATGGAGCGGCCGTTTCGGTGGCTAGCGTTTGAGCAGGTGTCGCAGGCTGCCCATAAAACTGCGGGCGGGGTCCGACGGATCCATCATCGGCTGGGCATCCGGTTCAGGCTCGGGTGCGGGCGCCTGTGGCCGGGACGCCGGCGCCTCGTCGGCGCGGCTGCTGCGCGAGGTGGTGCTGGACGGGCGCATGGCCTGCTGGTGGCTGCCCAGGGTACGCAGGCTGTTGGGCTGCCCGAGGATCATCTTGGCGAGTTCCTCGCTGATCTCGCGCCCGAACTCGGCGATGTCGTAGACGTAGTGGAATTCGCCGAACTTCTCGAGGTTCTTGGTGTGGATGCGGATGTGCCCGCGCTCGAAGTCGCCGAACAGGGTGACCATGACGGGGACATCGCACAGGATCGTGAACTGGCCGCGCACGACGTAGCCGCGCTCGTTCCTGGTTTCCTTCACGTCGAACTTGACGTTGTGCGACCACAGGTGCTCGCGCATGCGTTCGACGTGGGCGTCGGACTCCTTGGCGGCGGAAACTTTCTGGTCGGAAAAGCAGCGGAAACGCAGTACCACGCCCTCGATGAAGTCGTGGTGATCAATGGTCTTGCGGCGGCCGTTGACGTTGTAGTCGATCTGGTTGAGTTGCTCGAGCCGGACGTTGCCGCTGTCGAGGAAATAGGTCCGTTCGACCACCGGCTTGATGACGTTGAGCGAGTTGAACATCTCCACCCAGTACGCCAGTGCCTCCTTCAGCTTGACGTTGACCGCCAGCAGGTTCTGGCTGACCTGTTCCTGGCTGACTTCCTGCTTCTGGCGCAGCGAATCGGCCTGTTTCTTGAGATCGTCGAGCAGGCTCATGAGGCGGCAGGGGGGCTGGGAAGGATGGCGGACGGTGGTTCAGGTGTTCTAGGCTGTTCTGGCGCGGCGATTTTCGGACATTCTGCCTATGAATGAGGGACTTGCCTAGCGCGGCCCGGCAGTTTTGGCTCAATCTCCGCGCAGAAGCTCGTTGATGCTGGTTTTCGCGCGAGTCTGGGCATCCACGCGTTTCACGATAACCGCGCAGTACAGGCTGACTTTCCCGTCCGCGGACGGCAGATTGCCGGGCACCACCACCGCGCCGGCGGGCACCCGGCCATACGTTATCTGGCCGGTCGCGCGGTCGTAGATCTTGGTGCTGGCGCCGATGAACACACCCATCGAGAGGACGGCGCCGGCCTCGACGATCACGCCTTCGACGACTTCCGAACGCGCGCCGATGAAGCAGTTGTCCTCGATGATGGTGGGGTTGGCCTGCAGCGGTTCCAGCACGCCGCCGATGCCGACGCCGCCCGACAGGT
>CAZXNF010000768.1:0-1418 GCA_964641785.1 uncultured Streptomycetaceae bacterium
GCTACCTTCCGGCCTGAGCGCCCCGCGCGCTGACTGATCACCTTCAGCAGCTGATCGTCGAGCGCGTCGATGCGGGCGCGGATGCGTTTGAGGGAATCGGCCATGTCGAATTCTAGCGCGGGGCGCTCAGGCCGGAAGGTAGCGCACGCCCAATACGCCCGGGATGGCCGCCAGCCCGCGGATCGCCGCTTCCGGCACCGCGCTGTCCACGTCCACCAGGGTGTAGGCCATCTCGCCCCGCGACTTGTTGAGCATGTTGTGGATGTTGAGGCCGGCCTGCGCCATGGCGGTCGACATCTGGCCCAGCATGTTGGGCACGTTGGCGTTGGCGATGCAGACCCGCCACGGCGACTCCCGCGGCATCGTCACATCGGGAAAATTCACCGCGTTGACGAGGTTGCCGGACTCCAGATAGTCGCGCAACTGGTCCACCACCATCACCGCGCAGTTGTCCTCGGCCTCGCGGGTGGAAGCGCCCAGGTGCGGGAGCGCGATCACGCCGGGCTGCCCGGTCAGCACCTGCGACGGAAAATCACATACGTACGCGCGGAGTTTTTTGGCCTTGAGAGCCGCTGCGACCGCCCGATCGTCGACGATTCCGTCGCGCGCGAAGTTGAGCAGAATCGCCCCGCTTTTCATCAGCTTCAGGCGCTCCGCGTCGAGCAGCCCACGCGTGGCGTCCACTAATGGCACGTGCACCGTCACAAAGTCGGAAGACTTCAGCACTTCCTCGACCGAATGCGCCTTCTTCACCTGCGAAGGCAGGCCCCAGGCGGCATCCACCGTCAGATGCGGGTCGTAGCCGATGACCTGCATGCCGAGCTTGATCGCGCTGTCCGCCACCAGGCTGCCGATGCGGCCCAGCCCCAGGATGCCCAGCGTGTGTCTCGGCAGTTCGAAGCCGGCGAACTGCTTCTTGCCCTCCTCCACCGCCTGGTGCAGCGCGGCATCGTCGCCGGACAGCCCGTCCACGAACTTCAGCGCGGGCGCCAGGTTGCGCGCGGCGATCAGCAGTCCCGCGATGACCAGTTCCTTGACGGCGTTGGCATTGGCGCCGGGCGCGTTGAACACCGGCACGCCACGCGCGGAGAGCTTCGCCACCGGGATGTTGTTGACGCCGGCGCCGGCGCGGGCAACCGCCTTCACGCTGGCGGGAATCTCCATGCCGTGCAGATCGGCGGAGCGCACCAGGATTGCGTCGGGCTTCTCGACCTGGGAGCCGACCTCGTAGCGCTCCGCCGGAAAGCGCTTGAGCCCGACGCCCGCGATGTTGTTGAGTGTCAGGACCCTGAACTGCACAGCCATGCTCAGCCGTTCTTTTTGGCGAACTCGCGCATGAAGCCGACGAGCGCCTGCACGCCCTCGACCGGCATGGCGTTGTAGATCGAGGCGCGCATGCCGCCGACCGAGCGGTGTCC
>CAZXNF010000769.1:0-1409 GCA_964641785.1 uncultured Streptomycetaceae bacterium
GGTCGTGATCCAGCGACACGTCACCGCCGGTAAGACGCGAGACTGGCGTCGTGTCGGCTACGCCGAGGGTGAGCGCGTAGACTCGCAAGCCCTCCAAAAGGCGCACGGCGTCCTCGTCGGCGGTATCGCCCGGGAGCCGCAGATCGTAGCAGATGTGAAGTCCCACGATGACGATCCCCTACGTCTCGGTCCGGGAGTTGGGCACGGCGATCTCCGCGAAGAAATCGACGAGGTCGAGCACGAACGACTCACTCGCCCCTTCGGGATTCCACACAAGCTGCTGGTCGACGATCTCGGGCCGCTCGTCGTCTGGCCACCATCGTTCGACCGTGCCCGATCGCTCATCGACAATCCAATACTCCGGGACGCGATTACGCTGATACACTGGCCGCTTGACCACCCGATCATGCCGAGCGGAACTCGGAGAGATAACCTCAACGGCGAGTAGCAAACGATCCACAACGTCTTCCTGCGCACGGAGTACTCCCGTCGGCACGACCAGAATGTCGGGCTGCAACACTAAACCCGGCTGGAGTTTCACGTCGAGCGGGGCGGTGAAAACCTCACCGAGCGACTGGCGGCGGACGTATGCGTCGAGCGCGACAGCCAGCCGCAGAACGACCCGCTGGTGAGTCCAGTTGGGCGAGGGGGTCATGAGGACCTCGCCATCGACGAGTTCCCACCGTTCACCCGGAGGGGCGGCGTCTCGTGCGGCGTAGAACTGTTCCTCGGTCCACCGCCGAGGGTACATCCGCTGAGCAGGCATGAGCATAATCTGCTCGGCTATGCGAGAGGGGGGCAAGCGGCCATGAAACAGCGTAGGACCGCGACCATCGGTGGCCCTCATCATTCTATTGCCCTCTGTATCATTGCGATGCCCCAATAGCTCTTCACTCGGACCAGCGCTCATCACGTCCGGAGTATTCGCGGCAGAACCGACGTCCATCGCGATCCAATGCGAACGTTGAGGAGGTATCGAGTATTAACCGTCGATCTCGAAGCCGGCGGTTACGAAATGCCGGTCGATGGACAACGCCCGTGTGATACGCTCGCGCTGCATAACCTCAAACGACACGGCATCGCAGAGCGAAAAGTTCTGATCACGATATGGACGGATCCAGCGATCCACCGCTGCCTTAACAAGGGCGTCATCGACAGGGAACACGACGTGCGTCGGATCGCGTAGTGCGCTTTCAAGCGCCGCAGCCGCCTGATCGCGGCCCAACAGCCGGAGAAAGAGAGCGTGCGATTCGCCGAGGATCATCGGCGTGATCATGATGCGACATCCCTGACGAACGGCCGTCGTGTATGCGGCCTTCGCTTCGTCGTGACGAGACTGGCCGCGGACGGCTGCTGCGACCCAGCCCGACGAGTCCAGAAAGACCGAACGGATCACTTCACCCTTGGCT
>CAZXNF010000770.1:0-1405 GCA_964641785.1 uncultured Streptomycetaceae bacterium
TTCTGCAGCGGCTCCGGCACCGGCACCTGGTAGACGATGATCTGGCCGGCGGTGAGCGGCGTCTCGGGGATGCGGTGCCGCGTCTGGATCAGCGTGGCCTCGGTGGTGCGCTCGGTGGTCGCTACGCCGGTGGTGCGCTGGAAGAAGCGGCGGATGTTGACGGCGTTGACGGTGTCGTCCGCACCCTGGTCGATCACTTTCAGCACATCCTGCGGGCCGATCACCGCGGCGGTGACCTGGATGCCGCCCGTGCCCCAGCCGTACGGGAGCGGCATCTCGCGCGAGCCGAAGGCCACCTGGTAGCCGGGGATGGCGACGGCCTTCAGGATCGCGCGGCGGATCATGCGCTTGGTCCGCTCGTCGAGGTAGGCGAAGTTGTAACCGGGGTCGCGCAACACCGGGGTAACGGCCTTGGCGGCCTGCGGCAGATCGCGCGCGTTCATGCGGCCTCCTCCGCGGCCTGGGCGCCGCGCATCTTGCGCACGAGCTCCAGTTCCGCCTGGAAGTCCACGTAGTGCGGCAACTTGAGGTGTTGCACGAAGCCGGAGGCCTCGAGGTTGTCGCTGTGCGAGAGCACGAACTCCGGCATCTGCGCGGGGGCTTCGACGGGCTCGCCGAGTTCCGCGGCGCGCAGCGTGCGGTCAACCAGCGCCATCGCCATCGCCTTGCGCTCGCAATGGCCGAAGGTGAGCCCGTAGCCCGAAGTGAAGCGCGGCGCCTCGGTCTTGCTGCCGGCGAACTGGTTGACCATCTGGCACTCCGTCACCGCGAGGTCGGCGATGGAGATGGCGAAGCCCAGCTCTTCGGGCTCGATCTCGACGTCGACCAGGCCGTAGCGGATCTCGCCGGCGAAGGGATGCGAATGCGAGTAACCGCGCTGCGTGGAGTAACCCATGGCCAGCAGAAAGCCCTCGTCGCCGCGGGCGAGGTTCTGCAAACGCGTCGCGCGATCAACGGGGAAATCGAGCGGCTGCCGTGTGAGGTCGGCCGGTTCGGGATCGCCGGGGTCGGCGTGCGCCGTTTCGATCAGGCCTTCATGGTTCAGCAGGTCGACGACCCGCGGCACCGGTTCTCGCGGGGTGGCCGTCAGCGGGAGTTCCGCCGTCACGGGGGGCGCGCCCTGCGCTTCCAGCGAAAAATCGAGCAGCCGCTGCGTGTAATCGTAAGTGGGCCCGAGCACCTGCCCGCCCGGCAGGTCCTTGAAGGTGGCGGACACGCGGCGCCACAACTGCATGTGCGCCGTGTCGATCGCCCGCGTGTAGCCGAAGCGCGGCAGCGTCGCTCGGTAGGCGCGCAGCAGGAAGATCGCCTCGACCGTGTCGCCAGCGGCCTGCTTGAGCGCGAGCGCGGCGAGGTCGGCGTCGTAGACCGACCCTTCCGTCATGACCCGGTCCACCGCGAGGCG
>CAZXNF010000771.1:0-1388 GCA_964641785.1 uncultured Streptomycetaceae bacterium
GGCATGGACACCATCGGCAACAGCCTGGCAGAGTTCTCGGCCCATCTCAAGACCGAAACGGAAAAATGAGCGAAGGTCGTAAAGACGGCGGGCATCAAACCGGACTGAGCGGGCCGACGAGGGCCCGCACGCTGCTACTTGCCGCCCGTGGCGGCGGGTGCGGCGGCTGCGCCGGACCCGGCGGCTGCACCGGACGCAGCGGCGTTAGGTGCGAGAGTGCTGGGCGCCACAGCCGGGGTACCGGTCCCGCCAGTCGTCCCCGTGCCGCCAGTCGTCCCGCTGGAGGTGCTCCCCGACGGCGATCCGCCGCTCGGCACCATCCTCGGATCGGTCACGACGATCGTACTGCCGCTCGGTGAAGTAATGACCTGCGAGGACGAGTTGGTATTCGTCTCCGAACCCGGCGGCCGGGTGACGATCACCTGTTGCGGTTGACCGGTTGCGCCCTGTCCGGCGGGCGGGTTGGCCACGATGGTGGACCCTCCCGACGGCGAAGTGATGACCCGGGTGCTGCTTGTCGTGTTGGTGGACGAGGGCGTATTTGCCGCGTCGGTGCCGGTTCCGGGCACGGGTACAACCGTCACGGTCGAACCCCCCTGTGCCGGGAGCACCCGCGCGCGCGGGCCATCATTGATGACGCAGTTGGTGCCGTCTCGCGCCAGACACTCCGGACGGCCGTCCAGCGGACTCTGCCGATCCGTCGAGGGATCGCCTGCCCACACGGGCGCAGCGGCCAACAGGGCGCTAATGATGAAACTGGTTTTGGCGGGCATCATGAAAACCTCCTGTGTCAGGAGGTCAGGATAGGTCGCGCACCCGTGCATGTACACCGGAATACCGCCGAGTTCGGAGTAGGACGGGGCTGACGGGGCAGGCGTCACCCGGGCCGGTTACGCCGGCGCCATGCTGTCGATCGCGAACGTTTTTTTCAGGTCCTGCCGCTTCGCGCCGGTCGCCAGCAGCGCGCGTACGATGAGGTCGAGCGTAACCGACGCATCTCCGGCTTCGATCTTGGCGATGCGGGACTGGCTGGAGCCCATCCGTTGCGCAAGATCGTTCTGCGAAAGGCCGTGCTTGCGCCGGGCGTTCTTGAGGGCGCTGGTCACGGACAGCTTCAGTTCCACCAGCACCGCTTCCTCCTCGCTCAGCTTCAGGAAGTCGCTGGCATTGCCAAGTTTCCAGCCGGCCGCCTGAAGTTTCTTGAATCGCGAGGTGTTCATGAAGATATCCTCGTCAGATTGAATGGTACTGCCGCAAGCGCGCCTGGCTTTTCTCGATCACGGCTTTCGGTGTCTGAGTTGAATAGCACTTAGATAAGGTTCCTTCCCTCGCTTGCGGGGGAAGGCCAGGATGGGCAGTCGATCATCACGCAGTCATCTTTCTCCTTC
>CAZXNF010000772.1:0-1384 GCA_964641785.1 uncultured Streptomycetaceae bacterium
CGGCCGCGCCGGTCACGGCGCAGGCCAGCACGGCGAGCGTGAAACCCCGGCGGGTGGATGAAGGGTGGCTGACTTGCATGCGTGCTCCTGGATTCACTGTTGATGTACCGCTCACTACGACTACGGCACTTCGATGTCCATCAGCGGCGCGTACTGCTGGCCGCCGTGGCCATCGCTGTCCAGAACGTCCCCCTGAATGGCGGGGCGCGGGATCGATGCCTTGATGGCATACGCGTTGTCGCAGAAAAAAAACTTTACGTCCGCCGGCGCAAGGCCGTATTTTGCCGCAACCACCTCGCGGCTGAGGGCCCCGGACTTCTTGACGCGCAGGTAGCGTTCTTCGGTTTCGAACATGATGTCGAAGGTGAGTTCGAAGGGCCCCGCGTTCTTGCTGCGGATCAGGCGGGCGAGTTCGGCGAGCGCGGTCATGCGGCCGCTCTTTTCCGTGCCGCCCCGCCGACATCGACCCAGTCGGTGGGGAACATTTCGCAGGGGTCGTCCGGGGCAACCACCTGGTTGACGTTGAAGCGGTAGACGGCGCCGCGGTCCAGGTGGTTATAGGGGCAGGCGAGGGCGGTGATGAGGCCGCTCCATTCCGGGATCGGCAGGTGTAGGGCCTGATGCCGGATGATCTGCGCGAGGGTGCTGGCGATCTCCTGCGTCGGCGCGGTGGCTTCGAAGACGAGGCACAGTTCGTGGGAGCGGATTTCCTTGACCGGCTCCAGCGGACCCATCGTGCCGTTCTTGCCGTAAATGCGGATGACGAGGGTGTACTGGTCGCGCGGCAGTTTGTCCCCATACACCATGGCTACCCGCGCGTGGATCTTGTCCTTGAGCCGGGTCGTCCAGTCGTCGATCTGGCGGATGATGTAAGGGTCGCGGATCGACCCGATCAGGATGCTTTGATAACCGGCCTTCTCGGCGCCTTCGAGCTTGACGGTGTAACGGTCGGCGGGCTCGAAGCGGCTGCCGGACACTTTTACCGAGCGGTCGGTCAGCGCTTCGTAGCGCGACTGCGTCAGGTCCAGCGTGCCCGAGCACTCGATGAGCCGGAACGGATCGGCGTTTTCATACAGGCTGTGCGAGGCGATGCTCTGCGGCGTGCAGCGCAGCGCGGGGTCCGGGGCTTCCACCACGAAGTGATCCTTGCGCAGCCACGCGAACATGCAGTCCGGCGTCTTGCGGTTGACGACCGCGGCGGCGCCGCATTCGAGGATCTTGGCCGCATGCCAGGCGATGCCTTCCGGAAAGCCGCGCAGGATGGGCAGCGCGGCGAAGATCGCCGTATCGCTGGCGCGTCCGGCAATGATCACCTCGGCGCCGCCCTCGAGCGCGCGCTGGAAGGGCTCGGCGCCCATCATGCCGACGATGTGCTCGCTGCGGT
>CAZXNF010000773.1:0-1381 GCA_964641785.1 uncultured Streptomycetaceae bacterium
GCGCGGTCGGCGGCGCGGTCGATGGCGAGGTAAAGACCAGGCTCGATGTCTTCGATCACCACCAAGGCCGGTCCGTTTAAGCTCACTTGGATGCGGCAGCGCTTGTCGATGCCGCCGCGCGGGCCATTGACGTCGGAAAACCGCACTTGCACCACCCGGATGCGGTCGCCCGCGCGGGCGAGAGCAAAGCGAAGACGCCGCTCGGCATACTTGCGCAGGTCACGGGTGAGCGGAAAGTCGAGCGATCGGATGTCGATCCGCATGGCGCCAGCGTCCTTCGTCGATGGAAGAGCCGCCAGCATAGGTTCGGCCAAGTTTCACGACAATTCGATTATAATGTCCGATCTATTCGGGAAATACGAACAAAGCCGCATCGATGTCTTCACTGAACTTCAAGCACCTGCGCTACTTCTGGGTGGTCGCCAAGGCGGGCGGCATCGCCCGCGCCAGCGAGCGGCTGCACCTCACGCCGCAGACCATCAGCGGCCAGATCAGCGTGTTCGAGACCGTGCTCGGCTACCCGCTTTTCGCACGCAAAGGCCGCCGGCTCGAGCTCACCGATGCGGGCCGGGCGGCCCTGAGCTACGCCGACGAGATCTTCACGCTGGGCGAGGAACTGGAGGGCGTCCTGCGCAACCCCGCGGAAGGCCGCCCGCTGCAGTTCAGCGTCGGCGTCGCCGACGCCGTGCCGAAGACCGTCGCCTACCGACTGCTGGAACCGGCGGTACGGCTGCCGGAATCCCTGCGTATCGTCTGCCGCGAAGGCAAGCTTGCCGGCCTCCTCGCAGAGCTGGCGGTTCACCGTCTCGACATCGTGATCGCCGACAGTCCCATGCCTGCGACGCTGAACATCAAGGGGTTCAACCACTTGCTTGGTGAATGCGGCGTGACGTTCTTCGCGGCCCCGAAGCTGGCGCGAAAACACCAGGGTCTGTTTCCGCGCTTGCTGGATGGTGCGCCGCTGCTGCTGCCGGGGGAGGACGCGGCGGTACGGCCCCGGCTGATGCGCTGGTTCGACCATCAACAGGTTCGGCCCCGGATCGTCGGCGAGTTCGACGATGGAGCCCTGCTGAAAGCGTTCGGCCGAGCGGGGGCGGGCGTGTTCGCCTCGCCCTCGGTCATCGCGGAGCAGGTGCAACGGCAGTACGGCGTGGTCGCGATCGGCCGCACCGAAGCGGTGAGGGAGGCGTTCTACGCCATTTCAGTGGAGCGCCGGCTGACGCACCCCGCGGTCGTCGCCATCACCTCCGCCGCGCGCAAAACACTGTTTCGCCGCCGCGGCGCTTAAGGCGCACGCTGGACCCGCGCCGGTGCTTCTCGATCCCGGCGATCCTGCCGTCCGCGAGGCACACGCTGCGGCGCACGCGATTGAGAGGGGGAG
>CAZXNF010000774.1:0-1375 GCA_964641785.1 uncultured Streptomycetaceae bacterium
GCCCGGGCAACTGACCTACGCTTCGCCTGGCGCGGGGTCGGCGCCGCACATCGCGACGGAAATGTTCAAGAGCATGGCGGGCGTCGACATGATTCATGTGCCGTACAAGGGGATTCCCGAGGCGGCCACGGACGTGATCGCGGGGCGCGTTACGATGCTGATGACGACGACCGCCTCTGCCGCGCCGTATCTCCGCGCGGGGCGCCTCAAAGGCCTCGCGGTGAGCAGCCGCAAGCGCTCGGCCGCCATGCCGGACGTGCCGTCGATGAGCGAAGTGCTGCCCGGTTACGAAATGGATGCCTTCCGCGGCGTCATGGCGCCCGCCGGCACGCCGCCGGCGATCCTGAAGCAGATTTCAGCGGACATCGCCAACGTGGTCAAGAACACCGACGTGCGCGAGCGCCTGTTGAACGACGGCGCCGAACCGGTCGGCAGCACTCCGGAACAATTCGCCGTGTTCCTGAAAAGCGAAACACAGAAGTGGGGTAAGGTGGTCAAGGCCTCCGGCGCGAAAGTAGACTGACGCCAACACCCCATCACTCATCACCCATCACCCATCACCTGAGGAAAATGCCATGCCCCTGGCGCAAATTTACATCGCCCCCGGTCGCGACGACGCGAAAAAGAAAGCCATGATCGCCGCCGTCACCGAAGCCATCTCGAAAACCCTCGGCACACCGCCCGAGGCCACGTCGGTGATCGTGCAGGAAATTCCGCGCAGCCACTGGGCCACCGGCGGCGTGACGCTAGACGACAAGAAATAGGCGCGGCGGTCGTCGGCCGCCCGTCTTGCCGTTCCGCGTCCGCGGGGCGATCAAGTCATCAGAAGGAGGAGTTGCAACATGCCGTCCGGAGTCTTTGACGACGCCCTGATCAAACACCTGTGGTCGACCGACGAACTGCGGGCGATCTTCAGCGATACCAACCGCGTGCAGAAGTGGTACGACTTCGAGGCCGCGCTGGCCCTCGAGCAGGGCGACATGGGCACCATCCCCAAGGCTGCGGCGCAGGAGATCGCGGCCAAGTGCAAGATGGTCAACGTCGACATCGAGGGCGTTGCCGCCGAAATCCGCCGCATCAAGCATCCGCTGGTGCCGGCGCTGAAAGCCGTCGAGAAGCTGTGCAAGGACGGTCACGGCGAGTTTATCCACTTCGGGCCTACGACGCAGGACGTGCTCGACACCGGCACGATGCTGCAGATCAAGGACGCCCATGCGATCTATCTGCGGGACATGAAGGCGATCGGCCGCGAACTCTATCGCTTGGCCGAGACGCACCGCGCCACGCCCATGGTCGGCCGTTCGCACGGCGTGCAGGCGCTGCCGATCACCTTCGGCCACAAGGCTGCGATCTGGCTGTCGGAAATGGGCCGCAA
>CAZXNF010000775.1:0-1365 GCA_964641785.1 uncultured Streptomycetaceae bacterium
GAGAGGGCGTGCTCGCGCACGAGGAACGCCAGCACCGCGCGCCGAAAACCCTCCACGAGCAGCGCCTCGGGCACCGGCGGCAGGCGGACAAACGTGCCATCGGGCAGGAATGCTCAGTCGGCGGCGAGCAACCTCGCGCGCTGGCGCTCGAACGCTGAGCGCAGCAGCTTCGGGACGGTGAACACGTACTGGCGGTGCGCCACCGGTGCGAGCACGTTCGCCTCGACCCACTCGGCGTAGAGCAGCACGCGCTTCTGCTGGCAGCTCGGACAGAAGTACCTCGTCTTGCACGAGTAGGCGAGCAGATAGTCGTGGCCGCAAGCGTCGCAGTAGACGCGGGCAAAACCATAGTGCGGGTCGCCGCACTCGATGAAGCGTCCGATCACCTGCGCTTCGAGCGCGCGGCGCGCACCCCCGGTATCGTGCAGCTCGGTGGCGTGGCGCTTGGCGCACTGCCAGAGCGCGCTCGCGCGCGGACGGCGCGGACGATACTGCCCGCCGCGCGCCGGCGCAAGCGCGGCTCCCGCGGTCCCCTGCCCCTTCGCGCAGCGCGTCCCCATCCAGGAGCAAACGCGCCAGCGGCACGGCGAACGCGTTCAACGGCTGCGAAGATTCTCCAGGCGAGACAGCGTCAACGCGCAGGCATCGGCGGGCGTTAAATGGGGTTGGGCGCCGGACCCAACGAACAGGGTCGTATCCGTCGTAGGGTTCTTCGTCGCCCAGACTCTCGACCGCCACGAGGGATGCGGCAAGGCTCTTCGGAAGGTCTTGCGTCGCTGCGGTGTCAGGTCTATCGTCTGTCGGGTATCCGGTGTTGGGCTCCAGCAGCTATCCGTGGGCGAGTTTTTTTGGCTCTTCTTCTTCGCTTTTCCGTCTTCTTCGTTTTTTGCGTTCCTTCCTCCCCGAGCGGGTCATAGTGCGCGTGGCAGCGCGCCGTTGCGCCGCATTATTCAGCGCAAGATGGGTGGAACAATGGCGCGAGCAGAGGGTGACAACTGCCTGTTTTGTAGGGCGGTGTTCCGAGCCGATCCGCGGAACGCGAAACACCAGAAAAGCCTTGTTCCCGGATGTCCTGGTGGCTATCCATCCGGCGCTGGGCCCGCGCGCTTGATCATCCACGCCACCAAGAAGTTCGCCGCCCGTCTGCCCGACGTCTGAATTAGTGCTTCGGTCGCCTGGCAAGCGCATCTACAAGCGCGATGCCGAACCGCGTAGCCTGGTTTTCATCGCCAAGGCGAAAGCGACGCATCCCTGGGTGCTTGTCATGTGGTGTGGGCTTGGCGATTGCGGATAGCGTCGGGAAACCGTCTACCACTGCGTTGAGAACGAGTATGTCGGGATTTATGACCCCCAGCAGAAGACGTG
>CAZXNF010000776.1:0-1362 GCA_964641785.1 uncultured Streptomycetaceae bacterium
GGTGCATGATTCCTCCGTCGGTTCGATATCAGGGCCGGTAACCAAAGCTTGGGGGTCCAGCCACTCTTGCCCCCGCTGAAACGTTGGCGAAATCGCAGAGAATACGACGCGTTTCGCGCGGATCGATGATTTCGTCAATGTTGAAGGCTTCTGCACTGCGGAACGGCGAACGTAACAGCCGCAGACGTTCTTCGATCTCCGCCATTCTTGCCTGCGGGTCCGGCGCCGACTCGATCTCGGCGCGATACGCCACTTCCAGGCCGCCCTGGACCGGCAGCGATCCCCACTCCGCCGAGGGCCATGCGTAGCGCATCGAATACCGTGCGTTGTTAACGTGTGCACCGCCCGCAATACCGAAACACTTGCGCATGATAATGCCGCACCAGGGAATGGTACTTTCATTGATAGCTGTTATCGTTTCCATACCAAAGCGCACCGCGCTGGTCTGCTCAGCCTCAAGGCCGATCATGAAACCAGGGCAATCCACCAAGTGCATCATAGGCAGATGGAATGTCTGCGCCAGATCAACAAACCGACGGATCTTGCGTGCCGCATCCACAGTCCATGCGCCGCCATAGAAATAGGGATCACTTCCCATCACGGCTACCGGCCATCCGTCCAGTCGTGCAAAGCCTGTCACGATCGAACGTCCCCAAAGGCGCCCGATTTCAAAGAAGGAGTCCTTGTCGACCACAGAATTGATAATCGGACGTATCTTGTAAACTTGGCGAGGATCTGTCGGAATCGCCTCAATCAGCGGCTCAACGATGCGCGAGGCATCGTCGGCAGGTTCGGTGCGATCCGGTAATTCGTAAACGGACGGCGGCAGATAAGTCAGGAACTTCCGCGCCATTTCGAAGGCCTTTGTTTCAGTTGCCGCTTCGTCATCAACCGTACCGTTTCGGGTATGAATCTGACTGCCTCCCAATTCATTCTTGGTATAGTCCTGCCCGATACGTTTCACAACAGGCGGCCCCGCAACGAATATCTGCGAGGTATCTTTGACCATCAGCGAATAGTGGCTTGCTGCCACCCGCATGGCACCCAGCCCGGCGACCGACCCAAGCGCCAAACTCACCACTGGCACGGTAGATAGGTTTTGCACCGCCAGCCCCCATCCAAGCAGGCTTGGGCACTTCATGTAACCCAGCACTTCGGTAGTACGCACGGAACCGCCACCACCAGTTCCATCGACCAGACGAATCAGCGGCAAGCGAAGATCGCGCGCCATCGCCTCAACCCGCAGCAGCTTATCCTTGCCGCCGCCCTCAGATGAACCACCCCGAACCGTGAAATCGTCACCGGCCACGATGACTGGCTTCCCGTTTACCCGTCCGCGCCCCATGACAAGATAACTCGATG
>CAZXNF010000777.1:0-1359 GCA_964641785.1 uncultured Streptomycetaceae bacterium
ATACCACACCGCCTGGTTCAAGGCGCACCACGCCGCCGCCTTCGCCGCCGCCAACTTGTCCGCAGTCATGGGCGACACCGACAAGGTGCAGCTGTTCGTGGACGATCTGCGGGTGCACGGCCTGAAGCTGGTCGCGCCGGACGTCAACCGTTCCAGCTTCCGTTTCGAGCCGCTCGACCGCGAGACGATCGAATACGGGCTGGGCGCGATCAAGGGCACCGGCGAGTCCGCGATCCAGTCCATCGTGCAGGGACGCGCCGATTCCCTATACAAGAGCCTGTTCGATTTCTGCGAGCGCGTCGACCGGCGCCTCGTGAACCGGCGCGTGGTCGAGGCGCTGGTGCGCGCCGGCGCCTTCGACAGCCTGGCGGAAGGCGGGCGCGAGGCGCGCGCGGCCATGCTGGCCTCGGTCGGCATCGCCCTCGAACGCGCGGAGCAGATCTCCGCGGCCGAGGGCCAGAACAACCTGTTCGGCGACGCGCCGGAGGCGCGCGGCGATACCGTGCTGGCGGCAACACCCGGCTGGAACGCGCGCGACCGCCTGGCCAACGAAAAGCTCGCGCTGGGGTTCTATCTCTCGGGTCATCCGTTCGAGGGGTACCGCAGGGAATTCTCGCGTTTCGTGCGCCAGCGCCTGGACCAGCTCCAGCCGCGCAACGAACCGGTGCTGCTCGCGGGCGTGGTGCACAGCATGCGGACGCAGATGACGCGCCGCGGCAAGATGGCCGTACTGACACTCGATGATGGTTTTGCCCGCGTGGAAATGACGGTGTTCAACGAGGTCTGGGAGCAGGCGCGGGCGTGGCTGAAGGAAGACCAGGTGCTGCTGGTCGAAGGCAAGGTCGCGCACGACGAATTCAGCGGCGGGCTGCGCATCTCGGCGGAGAAGATCTTCGACCTTGCGGCGGCGCGCGCGCGCTTCGTGCGTGGCATGCGCATCCGCTGCAACGGGCAGTCCTCGGGGCAGCGCCTGAAGGAACTGCTGGCGCCGTACCGCAACGGCCCCTGCCCGGTCACCGTGGAATACACCAACCGCAACGCGACCTGCGAGATCGAGCTCGGCCCGGAATGGCGGGTGAAGCTGGAAGACGGCCTGCTGGAGTCCCTGGCTGGATGGGTATCGGATGAAAACATCGAGGTCGTCTATCAGTAAGCCGCGTTACCTCCCGGTCCGGCCCGCACTGGCGGCGGTACTGCTGGCCCTGACGTCCGTCGCGGGCGCCGATGAGGCCACCTGGAAGGTGCTGACCGAACAGTCCCGCAAGCACCAGAGCGTCGAAAACTTCGGGCAGGCCGAGAAGTTTGCGCGCGAGGCGGTGTTCGAGGCGGAGAAGTCCTTCGGCGAGAACGACGCGCGCA
>CAZXNF010000778.1:0-1353 GCA_964641785.1 uncultured Streptomycetaceae bacterium
CACCTGTTCTCCTCGAAGTTCGCCTGCCCCGTCTGCGGTTACTCGCTGCCGGAACTCGAACCGCGCCTGTTTTCCTTCAACAACCCGATGGGCGCCTGCCCGCGCTGCGATGGCCTGGGCAGCGTCAGCTTCTTCGACCCCAAGCGCGTGGTCGCCTATCCGCACCTGTCGCTCGCCTCGGGCGCGATCCGCGGCTGGGACCGCCGCAACCAGTTTTACTTCGGCATGCTCGCCAGTCTGGCCACGCATTACGGCTTCGACCTCGAGGTCCCGTACGAGTCGCTGCCCAAGGCCGTGCAGGACGCCATCCTCCACGGCTCGGGTGACGACAAGATTCGCTTCACCTACGTCGGCGAGAAGGCGAAAAGCTACAGCCGCGAGCATACCTTCGAGGGCATCCTCCCCAACCTCGAGCGGCGCTACAAGGAAACCGATTCGCTGGTGGTGCGCGAGGAACTCGCCGCTTACCGCGCCGAGCAGTCCTGCCCCGACTGCGGCGGCACGCGCCTGCGGCGCGAGGCGCGCCACGTCAAGGTCGCCGACCGTTCGATCTACGAGATCTCCGCGCTGCCGTTGAAGGCCGCCGCCGCCTTCTTCGCGCAGCTCGCGCTGCCGGGCGCGAAGCAGTCCATCGCCGAACGCATCGTCACCGAAATCGGCAACCGCATCGGCTTCCTGAACAACGTCGGCCTCGACTACCTGTCGCTCGACCGCGGCGCCAACACGCTGTCGGGCGGCGAATCGCAGCGCATCCGCCTCGCCTCGCAGATCGGTTCCGGACTGACCGGCGTGATGTACGTGCTCGACGAGCCGTCGATCGGCCTGCACCAGCGCGACAACGCGCGGCTCCTGGAAACGCTGAAGTACCTGCGCGACATCGGCAACACCGTGATCGTGGTGGAGCACGACGAAGACGCGATCCGCAGCGCGGATTTTGTTCTCGATCTGGGTCTCGGCGCCGGCGAACACGGCGGCAACATCATTGCCGAGGGCACCCCGGAGGAAGTCATCGCCAACGCCGACTCCCTCACCGGCCAGTTCCTGTCCGGGCGGCGCCGCATCGAGGTGCCGGCGCTGCGCCACCGGCCCGATGCGAAGCGCCGGCTGGTGATCACGGGCGCGCGCGGCAACAACCTGAAGGACGTCACCTTCACGCTGCCGGTGGGCCTGTTCGTCTGCGTCACCGGCGTTTCGGGCTCGGGCAAGTCCACGCTGGTCAACGACACGCTCTACGCAGCCGTCGCCAAACATCTGTACGGCAGCGCGCTCGACGCCGCACCGCCCGACGACATCACCGGGCTGGAGTTCTTCGACAAGGTCGTCAACGTCGACCAAAGCCCGATCGGCCGCACG
>CAZXNF010000779.1:0-1349 GCA_964641785.1 uncultured Streptomycetaceae bacterium
GTGGCGAGGGGGACCGTTTTCATTTCAAGAGCGGCGACATCGAGAGCTTCTCGATGCGGGCGAAGCCCGAGAGCCTGTCGGCCCCGCGCCAGCACGGCGAGCGCAGTGGAGCGGGCCGGGCCCGGACTGGGGCCCACGATCCGGCGGGGCGCCTCGCCGACATGGATCTCGATTCGATCGCGCAGGCGGTGATCTTCCCGACCTACGGCTTGATGATCCAACAGGTGACCGATCCCGAGGCGTCCGTGGCGCTCTGTCGCGTCATCAACGACTGGCTCGCCGACTACTGTCGCCAGAATCCGAAACGTCTCTTCGGCATCGGCGTGCTGCCGCAGACGAGTGCCGCGCTCGCGCTCGCCGAGGCGAAGCGCTGCCTCGAGCAGCTCGATTTCCGCGGCGTATGGCGCCGACCCGAGCGAATCCGCGGAACGCCCGCGCTCCACGACTCCGAATACGAATCCCTCTGGTCGTACCTCGCGGAGGCCGACCGACCCCTCGCCCTTCATCCGGGTCTGAACGGGCTCGTGCCCTGTGCCGAGCTTCGCCATCGCCTCGGCGACGACTACTCGGCGATGCATGCCGTGCACTTCCCGATGGAGCAGATGCTGGGGCTCACCGAGCTCGTGACCTTCGGCATCCTCGATCGTCATCCGCGCCTGCGCGTCGCCTTCCTCGAGACCGGCGCCGTCTGGGCCCTGGCCCATCTCCATCGCCTCGACGAGCATCTCGAGCTGTTTGGCTTCCCGGATCGCCCGAAGGAGAAGCCCTCGGACCAATTCCGCCGTCAGGGCTTCGTCAGCGTCGAGGACGTCGAGCCGGGGCTCGCGGCGATGCTCGAGGCCTACCCGGAGAGCGTCGTATTCGCCTCGGACTATCCCCATGGCGACGGAGTATTCCCCGGCTCGACGACCGAGCTGCTCGAGACGCCGGTGCTGAGCGACCGGCAACGCGGCGCGGTCCTGACGGATAATGCGCGGCGGCTCTACGCGCTCTAGCAGGAAGGATCCCGTTCGATGGCCGAGCCGAAGCAGACCTCCGCGATGTCCGTTTTCGATGCGATCTACGGCCTGCGGGCGACGCGCATCTTCGAGGATCGCCCGATTCCGAAAGCGATCCTCGATCAGGTCCTCGAGGCCGCGACGATGGCCTGCAGCTCGGGCAACACGCAGCCCTGGGAGTTCATCGTCGTCACCGACCCGGGCATCCGCATGAAGATCCAGGCGGAGATGACCGAGGCCTTCAAAGTCATCGATCTCGAGCGCGCGCAGACGAAGGCGCAGCTGACCGATGGGACGGGTCGGTCGGTGACCGGGCGGGCGGCGGTCGAGCATCTCCACAAGGTCCCGGCG
>CAZXNF010000780.1:0-1346 GCA_964641785.1 uncultured Streptomycetaceae bacterium
CCTCACCCCTCACCTGATTCATTCCGGCTCAATCTTCGCCGCCTTCACGATCTTGCCCATCCGCGGCAGGTCGGTTTTCAGCACCGCCGTCAGCTTGTCCGGTGCACCGCCAACTACTTCGGCGCCCTGAAGCGCCAGTTTTTCGCGTACATCGGGCGACTTCAGCGCCTTGTTGATTTCCTCGTTCAGCTTCTTCACTGTCGCCGGTGGCATGTTCGCGGGTCCGTAGACGCCGATCCAGAAATCCAGCTCGTAGCCGGGCAGCCCCGACTCGGCGATGGTCGGCACATCCGGCAGGGCCGGCGAGCGCTTCGCGCTGGTTACAGCCAGCGCCTTGATGCGGCCCGCCTTGACGTGGCCGGAAGCAGAGATCATCGCGTCGACGATTAACTGCACCTTGCCCGACATCACGTCCGGCAGCGCCAGCGCGACCCCCTTGTGCGGGATATGGACCATGTCGATGCCGCCCATCACATTGATCAGTTCGCCGCCGAGATGCAGCACTGTGCCGATGCCGGACGACGCGTAGCTGAGCTTGCCGGGGTGGGCCTTGGCGTAGACGATCAGTTCCCGGATGGTCTTTACCGGCAGAGACGGATACGCGCCGATCACGTTCGGCGACACCGCCGCCAGCACGATGGGCGTGAAGTCCCTCACCGGGTCGTATGGCACCTTCTTGTACATGTGCGGCGCGACCGCATGGGTCGAGATGTTGCCGGTGCCGAGGGTGTAGCCGTCGGGCTGGGCCCTGGCGAACAGTTCGGCGCCAATGGTGCCGCCGGCGCCGCCGCGATTGTCGATCACCATGGTCTGCCCGAGGCCGTCCGCCGTTTTATAGGCGATGGTGCGGCCGGTGATGTCGGACACGCCGCCGGGCGCGAAGGGGACGATGAAGCGGATGGGGCGGGACGGGTAGGCGTCGGGTGCGGCGCAGGCAGCGTTGGCGGCCAGCGCGGCGGCCACCGTGAGAGTCATGCGGCAGGGCTTGAGGGCAAACACGGGACACTCCTGAAAAGGGAATGTCCCTTCCCAGGCATCAGCCGTGCCAGACCGTTCCCGGGGTGAATGCCGGGGCGTACATCCTTTGTCGAAGCGGGTTTGCTCCCCGCGCCGACCTGCACGCAACCCCGTGAAGCGCGCGTGCACCCTTGCGGTGCGCGCGCCTAGAGGCTGTTATCCACCCTTAACGGAATGTGCGAGTTGCACGACGCACCCTGGCAACAAAGCAAAGTCGCCGGGGGCAGCCCGGCGGGAAAAAGCAACTTCGCCGGGGGTAGCCCGGCAGCTAGTCACTTTCTCTTGTGCGGACAAGAGAAAGTAACCAAAGAGAAACCGCCCCAACGAAC
>CAZXNF010000781.1:0-1344 GCA_964641785.1 uncultured Streptomycetaceae bacterium
CCCGCCATGGGGAATTGGCTCCGGTCAGTCTTCCAGCAAGCCAACAAGGACGATGCCAATGCCCGGCATCCCGCGTTTTGCCGTGATCCCGGCGGCCATGCTCCTGCTGAGTCTGGCGGCGGGTGGCTGTTCCCGGCAGCCATCGGCGGCCTACCTGGCGGCCTGCGAGGGCCCGCCGCTGGGCACGATTGAACGACGCAACCAGGCGATGGAGGACGGCTACGAATTCAACCGTCATTTCGACTGTATCGACAAAGCGTCATTCGCGTTCATCAACGAACAGAAAGCGCGGTGGGCGGCCGCCAATACGCCGGAAGCCATCGCCCGGCGAAACGAGGAGCGGGCGAAGCTGATCGCGGACGAGCGGGCCCTTAAAGCCGCCGCCGCCGAAAGCCAGAGCGTTGCAGCCCCCCAGCCCGGTTATGTTCTGCGGAAGGTTGACGTCAATACCGCAACCGAGTCGGAACTGGCCGCGGTGGCCAGCGTGGGGCCCGAAGTTGCGGCGCAGGTCCTTGAAGCGCGGCAAAAGGGCCGCTTCAACGACTGGGCCGATCTGGTCAACCAGGTGATCGGCCTTCACTCGGCACAGAATGCGGCGTTTGCTTCCATCAGCGGCCTGAACGTCAACGGCCAAAGCTTGCCCGGTGCGCCGCCGGACGCGGAGATGGCGGCCGCCCTGCACAAGAAGTATCAGAAGATGCAGTGATGTCGAACGTTGGGCGTCATATTGGGTCGACATCGACGATTGACGCCTGAGCCCTTTGCTTCTTCGACTCAAACTGTGGAAGATGCTCGTGATTACGACGGCGAGCGGCGATTCAATTCCACTGGCTTTCTCGATACGGCCATCGTGACGATTTGCCACACGGAAGCCGAAGCCGAAATTCGCATCATCTCCATGCGAAAGGCGGAACCCCATGAAATCGAAACACTTGCCCGCTACCTCTAAGCCCCCACGCCTGCGCGTTGGCCTAAAGGATGTCAGCCGAGAACAATTCTCCGCCGCAGTCAATGAACGCTGAGGCAAGCAGCGCGTTTCAATCATGCTGGATGGTGCGATCGTCGCTTTCTTCAAGGCCAAAGCCGGGTAGCGCGGCTATCAGACGCTCATCAATCAGGCGCTACACCAGCAATGACTGGCGAGCAGATTGAATCCACGCTTCGCCGGGTGATCCGCGGAGAACTCCATACGACGTGAGGTATCGGCGAAGTTCATCGCCTCAGCCATCGTGGCATAACTTTAGGTGGTGCGGACGGGCCGCGAATCCCGCGCGGGTGCTGGTAACAGTGCTGGCCCGCCGCACGCCAGGACGTTATGCAACAAATGCGAGCAGGCGTAGAATC
>CAZXNF010000782.1:0-1341 GCA_964641785.1 uncultured Streptomycetaceae bacterium
GGACATTCACCAAAACAATTGAATCGGTTTGGGTTCTGTCGCGCTGTTTTCGAAGTGACTCGAGGCGGCGGGATTCCTGGGGCGCGGTTGCTGGGGTATGTGGGTCGGCATGATCGACCGCATAGCGATTCGCGCAATTTGGGATGCCGTGGGCTCGAAGCTTGATGAGCGTGGCCGGCGTTTGTTTGCCGCAGGCGAGGCCAGGGCGGCTGGATGGGGCGGCAAGGAGGCGGTGTACGAGATCACGGGGCTGGCGCTGTCGACGATCGGGCGCGGCAAGACGGACCTCGACGCCGCGCCGTTGGCGAAGGGGCGGGTGCGACGCCAGGGCGGCGGGCGGCGGCATCTGTCGCGCACGGATGCGACGCTGGTCGACGATCTCAAGCGCATTGTCGAGCCGGCCACACTTGGGTGTCCGATGCGCCCGCTGTTGTGGGTGTCCAAGAGCCACGACAAGCTGGCTGCTGAACTGCGCAAATTGGATCACACGATCAGCGCCAACAGCGTGCGCCGATTGTTGCCGACGCTCGGCTTCAGTCGGCAATCGAATCGCAAGGCGGACGGGGGCTCGAAGCATCCCGACCGCAACGCCCAGTTCGAGCACATCAACGCGAAGGTGATTGCGGCGCAGGCAGCCTGTCAGCCTGTCATCTCGGTCGATACGAAGAAGAAAGAGTTGGTCGGCAATTACAAGAATGGCGGCACCGACTATCGGCCCAAAGGCGATCCACGACGCGTGAAGGTGCACGACTTCGAGGACAAGGAGCTGGGCAAGGTGGTGCCGTATGGCGTGTACGACGTCGGCGCCAATACGGGCTGGGTCAGCGTCGGCATCACGAGCGACACGGCTCAGTTCGCCGTCGCCTCGATCGCGCAATGGCTCGAGCGCATGGGGCGCTCGCGCTATCCGCAGGCGCGCGAACTCACCATCACGGCCGATGGCGGCGGCTCGAACGGAAGCCGTGTCAGATTGTGGAAGCTCGAGCTGCAAAACCTCGCCGACGAGACCGGGCTCGTGCTCCACGTCCATCACTATCCGCCAGGCACGTCGAAGTGGAACAAGATCGAGCATCGCCTGTTCTGCCAGATCACTCAGAACTGGCGCGGGCGACCGCTCACCGATCGCATGGCCGTCGTCGAGTTGATCGCGGCGACGACAACCAAAACCGGCCTCAAAGTCGAGAGCGCGCTCGACACGCGGACCTACGAGAAGGGTATCAAGGTCAGCGATGCCCAGATGCAGGCGCTCGACATCACCGGCGACGCGTTCCATCCTGAATGGAACTACACCATCCGCCCGCGACACGCCCTCAATCGGAGCAGTTAATGCGGTGGATATCC
>CAZXNF010000783.1:0-1337 GCA_964641785.1 uncultured Streptomycetaceae bacterium
GCGGTGATGACCGACTTGTTCTCAACGGCGATGCGCACTTTGAAGATGTCCGGCTCGCCGCCGTTGCCAGGCTCTCCGACAAACAGATCGACCTTGCGATTGCGATCGCCAGGCGACGAGACGTTCTTCCAGATCTTGACGACTCCCTTTTCCAAGTCAAGTCGGAACGGCTCGCAGAACGCTCGCAAGTCCGCCACGATTCCGTTGCTGACGATGTCGGAATGCGTCTCGAGTCGGCGATTGTGATAGCGAGCAGCTGCGATCGCCAAAATCGCCGCGTCGAACGGCGTGCTCACGCGGGGACTGCTTGAGCGCCCACGGCCAGCCGTGCTTCGACGACCTGCGCCGGAACGAGCTGCGGCGGAATCGGTAGCTGTTTGAGCACCTGGCTTTGAAGTCGCAGGAAACCGTTCGCCGCGCGCTGGCAGTGCGCCCGCAGCCATGCGCGGGATGCAGGCGAGTTCACGAAGTGGGCGAGATGGTCGATGTCGACGGACGGCAGCGGCACGAGATAGTACGCTGAGTGTCGAGGGATAATATCGCCCTCGCGGTCGACGACGAAAAACGGTGTGGGCGTGATGTCCTTGCACAGGAACTTCGGGCGAAGCACCTCCCGCATCGGCGGAGTTTCATGGAACGCATACCACGGTTTGTGCGCGACACAGGTTCGCCCGAGCAGCTTAGTGCGTCGAGCGGGCTCGATGAGAAATCGACCGAGAGCAGAGAGACGCGATTCGGGGAGAAGTCGGCCGGATGCGTCGTACGGCACGAGCATGCTGGATCTCGTGCACAGCGGTCGCGATTCTCTGATCTGCCGACCTGACATGGTGGGATGCGCGAAGGGCGCCAGCGCCGGCGTCAGATCGCTGTTGCGCACCACAAAAATGGAATCCGCACCGGTGGCCACTCCGCAACTCACGCGCACGCGTCCGCGCGCGTGAAGGCAGAGGTCGGGAAGCTGTGGCTGAGGATCGACGGAAGCCAAGACGAGCCGCCGTCGAGGAGAACCTCGCTAGACGCGCCAGACCGAAGCAGCACACGCGTCGAGCCAGTGGGTGCGGCGGCCGTGACGGTCGAAACGAGTGGATACGTGACCAGCTCACCGAACGTGCCTTCGTCGAGAAAGTGAAGCTCGTCAATACGTGCTCGCCGAAGCAGATTGCGCAGTGGACGCGCGGTGTCGACATACAGGTATTTCTCTGGAGCAATGAATACCAGTCTCCCGCCTACTTTCAGGAGTTTGATGGCCTGCTCTAAGAACAGGAGGTACAGATCGAACGGGCCCGTGGCCGTTGCGTATTTACGTCGATAGTCCTCACGCTCGGCGATACTATTAA
>CAZXNF010000784.1:0-1332 GCA_964641785.1 uncultured Streptomycetaceae bacterium
GGCGCTGACCGGCACCGACCTCTACCGCGACATCCGCACCTCCCGCGCCGCGCAGCATTCCCTCGCCCTCGCCGACCGGCTGCTGGTCCTGCAGGAACTGGGCGCGCAGGCACTGCCGCGTCGCTTTCGCGGGAAAACGCGCGTCGTCTACCAGTCGGCGCCCGGCGTACGGCCGGCACGCCCGCGCGCGGACGCCTTCGAGGTATGCGTGAGCGGCCATCTGCGCGCCGAGAAGGATCCCTTCAGGACCGCAGCGGCACTCGCACATCTGCCCCCTGCCAGCCGCATCCGGGTCCTGCATGCCGGCGCGGCCTTAGCGCCAGCCTACGCGCGGCAGGCGCGGGCCTGGCAAGAGCGTGAACCGCGTTACCGGTGGTTCGGCGAATTGTCGCACCCGCGCGCGCTGGCGCTGCTGGCGCGGGCGCGCCTGCTGGTGATGAGCTCACGCCTGGAAGGCGGGGCCAATGTGGTGTCGGAGGCGCTGGTCGCGGGCGTCCCGGTCATCGCCTCGCGCATCGCGGGCAACGTCGGCATGCTGGGCCGCGACTACGCCGGTTATTACCCCGTAGGGAACACCCGCGCCCTGGCTCGCCTGCTGCGCCGCGCCGAACAAGATCCCGGTTTCTACCGCAAGCTCGCGATGCAATGCCGCCTGCGCCGGCGTGACCAGACGCCGGCACGTGAGCGTGCGGCGCTGGTGGCGGTGCTGCGGGAACTCAGGTCGCAGCCCTGAGGGCGGCGCGCACCGGCGCGAACGAGCGCCGGTGTTCGGGCGACGGTCCCAATGCCGTCAGGGCCGTCACATGGGCAGCGGTCGGATAGCCCTTGTGACGATCGAAGCCGTAACCCGGATAACGCGCGTGCAGTTCCAGCATGTGCGCATCACGATCCGTTTTGGCAAGAATGGACGCCGCCATGATCTCCGGCACCAGTGCATCGCCGCGCACCACGGCGCGCGCGCGGCAGCCGAGCGCGGGACAGCGGTTGCCGTCGATCAACGCTGCCGTCGGCGCCAGGCGCAGGGCGGCCACCGCGCGTTGCATGGCCAGCAGGGTGGCGTGCAGGATATTCAGGCGGTCGATCTCCTCGACCGTCGCTGTGGCCACCGCCCAGGCCACCGCCTCGCGCCGGATTGCCGCCGCCAACGCCACGCGCCGCGTCGCACTCAGCGCCTTGGAATCGGCCAGTCCGGAAAGCGCGCAGTCGGCGCCGAGAATGACCGCCGCCGCGTACACGGGACCGGCGAGCGGTCCGCGGCCCGCTTCGTCCACGCCGCACACCAGCGCCTGCATCAGGCCTGAGCGACCACCGAAGCGATCGCGTCCGCCGCGC
>CAZXNF010000785.1:0-1331 GCA_964641785.1 uncultured Streptomycetaceae bacterium
GGGTTTGATGCGGACGCTGGCTTGCGCTATTTTCGGGGCTGCATTTGCCCCTGACAGCCGAGACCCCATGACCGCACTCACGCGCAGCAAGTCCAACCAGATCATCGAGGCCGCCTTCGCGAAGGCGCGGGAAATGAAGGCACGGCCGCTCGGTGTGGTGGTGGTCGATGCGTCGGGCGACATCATCTCCGCGCAGCGCGAGGACGGCGCCAGCATGTTCCGCATCGACGTGAGCCGGGCCAAGGCGTGGGGCGCGGTGGGCATGGGCACCTCCGGCCGCGGCCTTGCTGCGCGCGCGAAGGACAATCCGAACTTCCTGCTCGCCCTGGCGCACACGGCCGGCGGCAAGCTGTTGCCACAGCCGGGCGGCGTGCTGATCCGGGGCGCCGACGGGACCATCCTCGGTGCGGCAGGCGCGAGCGGCGGCGCGGCGCCGGAGGACGAGGCCGTGTGCGTGCATGGCATCACGGTAGTCGGGTTTCAGGCCGAAGCCTGAGCCGCCGGCGCTACGCTAAAGCGCCAGCTTCAGGCTGTTCTTCACTTCCTCCATCACGGCGTAGGTGTGCGTCTCGCGCACGCCCGGCAGGTTCGTCAGCGAATCGCCGAGGAAGGCGCGGTAGGCCGCCATGTCCTTCACGCGCGCCTTGATCAGGTAATCGAAGCCGCCGGCCACCATGTGGCATTCGAGGACTTCCGGCATTTTGCGCACGGCCTTCGCAAAGGCGTCGAATACATCCGGCGTCGTGCGATCCAGCACGATCTCCACGAAGATGAGCAGCGCGCGGTCGAGCTTCGCCGCGTCGCGTGAGCGGGGTGTATCTCGGGCAGGCTCCGGGCCACTCGGTGATTTTAGAGCTGGCGGAGCGGGAGTGAGCCGGGGCAGCCGGCGGCTGGTAACTTTTTTTTGTTCGGCCAAAAGAAAGTCACCAAAGAAAAGGCCGCCCCGGCAAACCGCCGCTTGCGCGGTGCCCCTGTGCTGCTCGGCATGGACGGCGGCTGCGGAACTCGCGTACGTCATCAGCGGATGACGGACGCTCAGACAGTCCTCGCCGAAAGCCCCGTCCACGCCTGTGCTGCTCGGCGGTTTGCAGGGGAGAGGCAATACAAAGGCCTCTCCAGACTTAAGCCTTAAGCCAAGCCCGACAGGGCTCAGCGGTCTTTCCCCCTTGCGAACCGCCGAGCAGCCACAGGCCGGCGCGGGGGTGCCGGCGAGGACTGTCTGAGCTTCCGCCATGCTTTTATGGCGGAAGCGAGTTCCGCAGCCGCCGCGATGGCCGAGCAGCGCAGGGACACCACGATAGTGGCGGTTCGTTGGGGTGGCCTTCTCTTTG
>CAZXNF010000786.1:0-1331 GCA_964641785.1 uncultured Streptomycetaceae bacterium
GGGTGACGGCCGAACAGGCCGCGCGCTTCGGCCTGCCCTGCGGCGGCACGCTGCAACTGGTGCTGGAACCGCTGACGGCGGCCTCGCAGGTTCCGGAGTTGCTGGCGGTCATCGACCGCCACGAACTGGTGGCGCGTTTCCTCGACATGGACAGCGGGCAGGTGCGGCTGGAATCCGGCCGCTGGTCCGACCTGCTCGAGTTCGACGGCAAGGCGCTCAAGTCCATCCACGGTCCGCGCTGGCGCCTGCTGATCATCGGCGCCGGCCAGACCTCCCGCTACCTCGCGGAAATGGCCCAGGCGCTCGACTACCAGGTGACTGTCTGCGATCCGCGCGAAGAGTACGCCGACGAGTGGAAGGTGGCGGGTGCGGTCCTTTCGCGTAGCTACCCCGACGACGTCGTGCTCGAAATGAATCCCGACCCGCACCTTGCCGTGGTCGCGTTGACACACGATCCCAAACTGGACGACGCGGCGCTGACCGAGGCGCTCAAGTCGCCGGCCTTTTACGTCGGCGCGCTCGGCTCGAAGAAGAACAACGACAACCGGCGCAGACGGCTCGCGGAGTTTGACCTTTCCGCGGCAGAGATTGCCCGCCTGCACGGACCGGTGGGCCTCAGGATCGGCAGCAAGACGCCGGCAGAGATCGCGGTGTCCATCCTCGCTGAAATGACGGCGGTGCGACGCGGTGCGTTGTCCACGAACAGCGCCCCGGTCGCGCCTGCCGCCGATCCCGTGGCAGATCCCGCAGTAGATCCCCACACCTGCGGTTCCTGAGAGCGCTGCCCGCCATGCGCCGTTGGGTGCGCGGCCTGCTGTTTCTGGTGCTCTGGCCGGCCTGCGCGGTACTGGCGCAGGAAGCACCCGCCGTCGCCAACGGCGTGTTCCTGGTGGCGAGGCCTGAACTGACGGACCCGAATTTCGCGCAGACCGTGGTGCTGGTGACCCTGCCGCCCGGCGCCGAGGGGGCTGCAACCGGCGTCATCGTCAACCGGCCGCTCGGCCGCAAGCTCTCCGAGTTTCTGCCCGAGGCCGCGAACCTGCCGCCGGCCGCCGATGCGCTGTATGGCGGCGGACCGGTCGAGCGTACGCATCTGTTCATGTTGGTGCAATCGCCGGTCGCGCCACCCGACAGTTTCCAGGTGCTGGCGGATGTTTATCTGACCGCCAGCCCGGAGGTCCTGAAGGCCGTGTTCGCGAGCGGCTCGTCCGACACGACGGTGCGGGTCTACGCGGGCTACGCCGGCTGGGCGCCGGGCCAGTTGCAGGCCGAGGTCGCGCGCGGCAGCTGGTGGCTGGTGCCGGCGGATGCCGCGCGTATTTTCACGACGC
>CAZXNF010000787.1:0-721 GCA_964641785.1 uncultured Streptomycetaceae bacterium
CCTGACATTCCGATCAGCACCACGCCTCGCACCGCGTCCGGGGCGTCGGCCAGAATGCTGAACGCCGCCCCGCGATTCTGCGCGTGGACGATGGATAAGAGCCCCGGAATCACGGCGTGCGTGTCCCAGAACGAAACATTCTTCTCAATCCAGCGCTTGGATATCCAGTCGAGCGCGAAGACGCCCGGAATCAAACTCACCAGCGCTAGCTTCGATTTCGTCAACCGGCCACCATCACCTTCACCGCGGCGGCACAGGCCGCGCATACTGTAGGCAAATCGGCATCGGAACCGGTATCGTGCGTGTACTTCCAGCATCGCTCGCACTTCACGCCGGTCGCCCGCAGGACGCTCGCCCGAAAGGTGTCTCCGGCAGCCAGTTCCACCTCGCTGACGATGAATAGGGCAGGCAATTGCGCCTCATACTGTTGCAGCAGCGGTAACAGCGATTCGCCGGCTTCCAACCGCACCCGCGCTTCCAGCGGCGCTCCGATCACCTTCTCCTGCCGCGCGGATTCCAGTACTTTCAACACGTCGTCGCGCACGGCGATCAATCGATCCCATTGAGCCATGCTCCCGGCGTTCATGCGGCCGCCGAATCCGCCTTCTGCCGGTAACAACGCCAGATGCACCGAGGACGGCGCGCCGCCGGCTCGCGCAAATCCGCGCCAAATCTCTTCGCAAGTAAACGCCAGCACGGGAGCCAATAGCCGCGTTAACGC
>CAZXNF010000787.1:731-1331 GCA_964641785.1 uncultured Streptomycetaceae bacterium
CGGTCAGCCGCCACAGCGCCGTCTGCGCGCTTCGCCGCCCGGAGCTATTGGTGGCCGTCGTATACAAGCGGTCCTTCAAAACGTCGAAGTACACAGCGCTCAAATCCGTCCCGCAGAACGCATAGGCCGCCTGATACACGCGATGGAACGCATACTCGTCATACCAGCCGCGGCACTTTGAAACCAGATCGTCGGCTCGGGTGAGAATCCACTGGTCAATCTCCGCCAACTCCTCAAACGGCGCCAGATCCGTGGCCGGGTCAAACCCGTCCAGGTTCCCGAGCGCATAACGGAACGTATTCCGGATCTTCCGGTACGCCTCCGTCAGCCGCGTCAGAATGGTCTCCGACAAGCGCACGTCTTCCCAGAATTCAACGGAGGAGACCCAAAGCCGAAGGATTTCCGCGCCATACTGCTTAATGATCTTTTCCGGCTCAATAGTGTTACCAAGCGATTTCGACATCGCCTTGCCTTCGCCATCCAACGTCCAGCCATTGGTGAGGGAACCCTTATACGGCGCCCCGCCCTTCAATCCGACGCCAACCAACAGCGAGGAGTGAAACCAGCCGCGATACTGGTCGCCGCCCTCCAGATACATGT
>CAZXNF010000788.1:0-1326 GCA_964641785.1 uncultured Streptomycetaceae bacterium
ACGCCGGCCTGTGTGTCCTCGACCACTCAGCAGCGCTTCTCGCCCCGACCGGCCGATTCAATCATCGCCGCGATTTCGGCAATGGTCGTGCCCCCTTTGTCGGCTTCGTACCACGCCATCTTGTGGTCGAACAACTCGGACTCTTTGACCTTGGCCCGGTTGTCGAGCATCCAGCTCCGCAGCTCGGACGGGCGCTCGATCCAGCAGCCACGCTCCTCATAATTTGCGTCGAGCAGTATCACCGTCGGCGTCGCTCCACGACCATCCGGCGTCCGGTGGGCGTTCATCACCGCGCGACCGACGTCGCTGTTGACAATGCGCAGCTCGACCCCAACCAGACGCTGCGCCAGACGGGCGATGTACGGGACCGTATTCACCGAGTCCGAGCACCCGTCTACCGCCACCACCAGCAAACGCCACGGCCCGGGCGCCGAGCGCGCCGTCGCCAGCACCGCATCGGGCACTGCGGACTGTTCGTAATTGCGCAGCCACTGCTCTCGCCTGGCCTTGGCGGCAGCCAGGAAGTCGTCCATCGTGATACCCCCGTCGAACAGGCGCTGATACGCCGTATCGGTGACGACCGAGGCCGAACTCGTGGAAGCGTTAGGCGTGACAGTCGGCGAGGGCGCGAGGCACACGGTCGCGGCAAGTGCCGCGTGCAGCAGGTGGATCATAACACCGTCTCGGTGGAAGAAGTGGGGTGTGGTCGCCGCAACATCACGATGGCGAGCATTGTCGCACCCACGGTGACGCCCATGTCGGCGACGTTGAAGGTCCAGAAGCGGGTGTCACCGATTCCGACGTCGATGAAATCCACCACCCCCACCGAATGCCGCAGCCGATCGATCAGGTTGCCAATGGCACCACCCACCACCAGCCCCAGTGCCGCCCCCTGCCAGGCGTCACCATCCTCAGCTGACTGGTAGGTGCGGAAGAGCACCACCAGCATCACCAGCGTCAGCAGCGCGAACCCCCAACGCGAGTACGCGCCTAACGACATGCTGAAGGCGGCGCCCGGATTGTAGGTGAGCGTGAAACGCAACACATCCCCCACGATGTCGTGAGGGACGTGCTTCGGTTGCAGCGCCTCTTCCGCGATCTGCTTCGAGGTGAAGTCGGCCGCTGCTACCACGCCAGCCAGCGGCCAGCACCAGACCCCTTTGCGTGTCATCAGGATTCCTGTCCTACTTCTTCTCGGTCAGCGCCTTGATCTCGGCCGGAAGTTCGATCTCCTTCGGGTCCACATTGTCCCATTCGAAGCCCTGCACCGTGATGATGATCTGCTGCCCCATCTGGTCGATGGTCGTCGTGGTGGCGCGCTTCACA
>CAZXNF010000789.1:0-1322 GCA_964641785.1 uncultured Streptomycetaceae bacterium
GTATGAAACGGCGCTGAAGCCGGGCGAACTGATCGTGAAGGTCGCGTTCCCGATGGTCAAGCGCGCGGCCTACGTGAAGTTCAGCAACCCGGCCTCCGGCTACGCGCTGGTCGGCGTGTTCGTCTCCGAAGTTGCCGGTCACGTGCGCGTGGCCGTCACTGGCGCCGCTGGCTGCGCGTTCCGCGTCAAGGCCATGGAAAAGGCGCTGGCGACGAAATTTGCGCCCGAGTCGGTCGCCCGCATCAAGGTCCCGGCCGAAGAACTCAATGCCGACCTGCACGCCACCGCCGAGTACCGCGCGCACCTCATCACCGTGATGGCGCAGCGGGCCGTCGAAGCGGCGCTCAAAGGCCGGTGATGGGCAATGAGCGATGAGTAATGGGTGAATGCAGGACCGCCCTTCCCCATTACCCATTACCCCTCGCCCATCACGTAAAGAATGGAATTCACCGGCACCCAGCTCATCCCCCAGCCTCAGGAACGCACCTGGGCGGCCATCACCGATCCCGAGGTGCTGAAGCTCTGCATCCCCGGCTGCGACAGCATGACCAAGGTCACCGACGACCAGTACGACCTGGTGATGACCGCGAAGGTCGGCCCGGTCAGCGCGAAGTTCAAGGGCAAGATCACACTGGCGGACGTGATGCCGCCGGACCGCTACCGGCTCGTGTTTGAAGGCCAGGGCGGCGTGGCCGGCTTCGCCAAGGGTGAGGCCCAGGTCGGGCTCGCGCCGGAGGGCAGCGGGACGCGCCTCTCCTATTCCGCGCAGGCCACCATCGGCGGCAAGCTCGCGCAGGTCGGCCAGCGGTTGGTCGATGGTGTCGCCAAAAAAACCGCCGAGGCTTTTTTTGAGCGCTTCAACGCGCACCTGTCGCAGAAAACTTGAATCGGACGCAGGAGGAGAACATATGCTGACCATCTGGGGTCGCACCAATTCGATCAACGTGCAGAAGGTACTGTGGGCCTGCGCCGAGATGAAGGTGCCGTACGACCGCATCGACGCCGGCATGCAGTACGGCGTCAACGACACGCCGGAATTCAGGCGCATGAACCCGAACGGCCTGGTGCCGGTCGTCCGCGATGGTGCGCTGGTCCTCTGGGAGTCGCACGCCATCGTCCGTTACCTCGCGCGCCAGCACGGCATGGGCACGCTCTGCCCCGCCGATCCGCAGGCCGCGGCCGACGCCGACCGCTGGATGGACTGGGTCGCCACCACCGTCTGGCCGCCGACGCGCACCGTGTTCTGGGGCCTGGTCCGCACGCCGCCGGAAAAACGCAACATGGCGGAGATCGACGCCGCGGTCGTCAAGCTCGGTGAAATC
>CAZXNF010000790.1:0-1321 GCA_964641785.1 uncultured Streptomycetaceae bacterium
TCGATGCCCTTCACGTGCATGCGGTTCTCGGTCAGCGTGCCGGTCTTGTCGGTGGCGATGACCGAGGCCGAACCAAGCGCTTCCACCGCACTCAGGCGGCGAACCACCGCCTTGGCCTTGGCCATGCGCTCGACGCCCAACGCCAGCGCCAGTGTCAGCACCGCCGGCAGCCCTTCCGGAATCGCGGCCACCGCCAGCGCCACCGAGAACAGGAAGATGTGGCCCAGTCGGTGCACGCCTTCGATCGCGAGTCCGCCCACCAGCAGCACCACGGCCAGGGCCAGAACGCCCTTGGCGATCTGCGTGCCGAACACGTGCAGGCGGCGCTCCAGCGGCGTCTTCTCGGGCTCGATGCCACCGATCATCGTCGCCAGCTTGCCCATCGCGCTGGCAGCCCCGGTACGGCTAATCTCGGCGTAGCCTTTGCCGCGCACCATCAAAGTGCCGCTGAAGGTCTCGGCGCCGATGTCCTTGTCGACCGGCATCGACTCGCCGGTGAGGATGGATTCGTCGACCATCACGCCCTGTGCCTCGACCAGTGCACCGTCGGCCGGGATGCGGTCGCCGGCCTCGACACGCACCACGTCGCCGGGCACCAGCTCCGTGCCGGCCAGATGATGCAGCCTGCCGTCGCGCATCACCCACACCAGCGAGGTGGCCAGCTTCTTCAGACGCGCCAGCGCGGCCTCGGCCTTGCTCTCCTGGTAAACGCCCAGACCGGCGTTGAGCACGAGGATCAGCGCGATCGCGAGTGACTCCACAGGCACACCTGCGGCGCCTTCGCCGATCCAGATGCCGATGTCGACCAGCAGCGCGACCAGCAGGATGTAGATCAACGGGCTGCGAAACTGACGCACCAGGCGCTGCAGCAGCGTCACCGGCTTGGCCTCGGGCAAGGCGTTCGGGCCATGCTCTGCCAACGCGCGAGCGGCCTGTGCTGCGGTCAGACCCTGCAGGCGGGGGGGTGGAGGGCTGATTCATCGGGTTTCCGCTTCAGGCTAGCCGCCGTAGCGGAACAGCACGTAGGCGTTGAGCACGTAAACACCGCCGAGCGCGATGCTGGCCCAGCTGGCCAGGCGCATGACACGACCGGCCGGCTTCGTCAGCAGCGCAATGATCACCACACCGCTCATCAGGATCGCCGACATGGCGGACACCGCATGCACCGGCGAGACGGCGCCCAGGATCGGGCCTTGCCTATAGAAGACATCGTCGATCGCCAGGATCAGGATGTTGAACAGGTTGCTGCCCAGCAGGTTGGCGATTGCCATGTCGACGGCACCCAGCCGCAGCGCCGACAGCGTCACCACCAGTTCCGGCA
>CAZXNF010000791.1:0-1308 GCA_964641785.1 uncultured Streptomycetaceae bacterium
ACCATGCGCTCGTCTTCGGTGAGCTGCGCGTCAAGCAGCAGCGGGTCTTCCCAGACGAAGGCCGGTTTGGTGGTGGGAATGGCTGCGGTCATGCGAGGCTCCAGGCGCCGGAACAGGGGCGCATTCCTGATAAAATTCATTGGGATTCTCGCACTTTTCCGCTGGTTCTTTCCTGTCCCCACCCTTTTAGTCCCTATCCCGCGCCGTGGCCGCCTTATATCGGCCCGCGTGACGAGGTTGTCCAATGTCCGACCAACCGCCTGATCTCTCCAAACTCCGCATCGACCGCAGCACGCCGGTGACGCGCAAGCCGCGCCTGCGGCGCTGGCTGATGATCGGCTTGGCGGCGGTGCTGGTGCTGGGGGGCATCGCCTGGCGGACGGCGACGGCGCCGGTCCCCGTGGAAGTCGGGTCCGTCTCGCTGGCCTATCCATCCCAGGGCTACACCCTGCTGAACGCCACCGGCTACGTGGTCGCGCAGCGCAAGGCGTCGGTGGCGTCCAAGGCGACCGGCCGGCTGGAGTGGCTGGGCGTGCGCGAGGGCAGTCCGGTGACGGAGGGCGAGATCATCGCCAGGCTGGAGAACCGGGACGTCACCGCGCAGATGGAACAGGCGGCCGCGAACGTGCAGGTCGCGCAGGCGAACCTGGGTCAGGGCGAGGCCGAACTGCACGAGGCGGAACGGGCGTTCAAGCGTTCGGAAGATCTGCTGCGACAGAATTTCGTCTCCCAGTCCGCGCACGACACCGCAGGTGCACGGCTGGAGAAGGCCAGGGCCAATATCGCTTCGCTCAAGGCCGGCATCATGGCGTCGCAGGCCGCCCTGCGCGTTGCGCAGGTGGCGCTCGACCAGACGCTGATCCGCGCGCCCTTTACCGGCGTGGTCCTGACCAAGAACGCGAACGTCGGCGACAACATCACGCCGTTTTCCGCCGCCGCCGACACCAAGGGCGCGGTGCTCGTCATGGCGGACATGTCCACGCTGGAAGTCGAAGCCGACGTTTCCGAATCGAATATCGGCAAAGTGAAGGTCGGGCAGCCCTGCGAGATCCAGCTCGACGCGCTGCCCGGTGTGCGGCTGCTCGGCAGCGTGTCGCGGCTGGTGCCGACGGTGGACCGCGCCAAGGCGACGGTGCTGGTGAAGATCCGGTTCCTCGACCCCGATCCGCGCGTGCTGCCGGAGATGAGCGCCAAGGTCGCTTTCCTCGACAAGGAAGTGCCGGCCGCCGAGCGCGCGCCGCGCCTCGCGCTGCGCGATCGCGGCGGCCGGCAGCGCGATGGGCGCGCCGTGGCCTATGCGGTGCGCAG
>CAZXNF010000792.1:0-1299 GCA_964641785.1 uncultured Streptomycetaceae bacterium
AGTTCGAGGACGGCACCGTGCTGCGCTTCGATCAGTTGAACGTGGCAATTGGCCCGCAGACGGGCTCGGGTACGGCCACGTCGGGCGACGACGACCTCTTTGGCGGCAACGGGCCCGACGTGATCGATGCGCTCGCGGGCGACGACATCGTGCTGGGCAACGGCGGCAACGATGTCCTGCGCGGCAGCGAGGGGCAGGACGAGCTGCGCGGCGGCGCCGGCGACGATGCGCTTTTCGGGGACGACGGCAACGACACGCTGCTGGGTGAGACCGGGGCGGATGTCCTCGACGGTGGCGCGGATGACGACGTACTCGCCGGCGGCGCGGGTAGCGACGTTTATCTGTTCGGCCGCGGGTCGGGGCTGGATGTGGTGGTCGGCACGGGCAACACGCCGGGCGATGCGGACACGGTGCGCTTCGGCGCAGGCGTGGCGCCGGCAGACCTCGACATCGTCCGCGACCTGCGCGATGTGTACCTCACGATCCGGGGCACGGCGGACCGGCTGCGGATTGCGGACTGGGGCGCCGGCCGCGAGCATCGGATCGCGCGTTTCGAGTTCGCGGACGGCACGGTGTGGGCGGCTTCCGAGATGCTCGCCCACTCGCGCTACGGGCATCCCGGGGTAGTGCTGGTCGGCACCCCGGAGGCGGATATCCTCGTGGGCTACGGCGGGGACGCGACGCTTTACGGCCGGGCCGGGGACGACCAGTTGAGCGGCACCGTCGACGATGACGCGCTGTACGGAGAGGAGGGAGAAGACCTCCTGGTCGGTTCGTTGGGCGATGACTTGCTTGCGGGCGGCGACGGCGTCGATGCGCTGTACGGCGAAGACGGCGATGACACCCTCGACGGTGGCGCTGCGCCGGATACGCTGAGTGGCGGCGCGGGCAACGATACCTACGTGTTCGGGCGCGGCTACGGCACGGACGTCGTGGTCGAGAACGATGCCACGCCGGGCAATGCGGATGTTGTTGCGCTGGCGGCGGGGATCGCGCCGGCCGATGTGACGCTGACGCGCGACGGCCGCAGCGTGTTCCTGACGGTGGGTCCGGGCACGGCCGACCGCCTGACGCTCACGGACTGGATGCTTTCCCCCGATTTCCGGGTGGAGACGATCCGCTTCGCCGACGGCACCGCCTGGAACGCGGCCGAAATCCTGGCGCGCGCCGCTGTGCTGCCGCCGCAGGGGCTGACCATCATCGGCACGCCGTTCGACGACACGCTGTACGGCGGCGCGGGCGATGACACCATCAATGCCGCGGGTGGTGCGGACACGGTGTACGCCGGCTACGGCAATG
>CAZXNF010000793.1:0-1293 GCA_964641785.1 uncultured Streptomycetaceae bacterium
GGCGCGCTATTCACAATGCAAACCCCCTATGCAGGCGCCTCGTTTTCGAAGGATATCCATGAACATCGAAGGCAGCGTATTCCTGGTCACCGGCGGCGGTTCCGGCCTCGGTGCGGCCACGGCGAAGCTGCTCGCCGCGCAGGGCGGCAAGGTGGTCGTCACCGACGTCAACGAACCGGCGGTGCGGGCAGTGGCCGCTGAAATTGGCGCGGCGGCGAAAGCGATCGTGGCCGATGTGACGCAGGAAGCGCCGATGCAGGCGGCGGTTGACCTCGCTATCAAGAGCTTCGGCGCGCTGCACGGCGCGATCAGTTGCGCGGGCGTGGCGCCCGGCGAGCGCGTGCTGGGCAAGACGGGGCCGCACAAGCTCGACAGTTTCCGCCGCACCATCGACATCAATGTGATCGGCACCTTCAACACGCTGCGCCTGGCGGCGGCGGCGATGGCGAACAACACGCCCTCCGCCGAGGGCGAGCGCGGGGTGATCATCAACACCGCGTCGATCGCCGCGTGGGAAGGCCAGATTGGGCAGGCGGCCTACGGCGCTTCGAAGGCGGCGGTGGTCGGCATGGCGCTGCCCATCGCGCGGGAGCTCGCGCGCATCGGCATTCGGGTGGTCACCATCGCGCCGGGTATTTTCGACACGCCGATGCTGGCGGCCATGAGCGAGGAGATCCGCGCGTCACTGGCGGCGCAGATTCCCTTCCCGTCGCGGCTCGGCCAGCCGGAGGACTACGCGCGGCTGGCGGCATTCATCATCGAGAACACCATGCTCAACGCCGAAGTCATCCGGCTGGATGGCGCGATCCGCATGGGGGCGAAGTGAGTGGAAAGGCGGGATTGGGGATTGGGGATTAGGGATTTGGGATTAGTCTGCCGCCGACCCTTGGCACAGACGCGCTATACATGCGCTTTTGATTTCAAATCCCCAACCCCCAATCTCTAATCTCGAATTCTCCCGCGAGCGCCTCTGGTTTCAAATCTCCAATCTCCAATCTCCAATCCCGAATTTATTTATGGCTTACCAAAACATCCTGCTCGACCAGCCTGAGCCCGGCATCCGCCTGCTGACGATCAACCGCCCGCAGGCGCTCAACGCGCTGAACGCGGAAACGCTGGGCGAGATCGCCTGCGCGGTGGCGGAGATCGCCGCCGACCCGGCCGCGCGCGTGCTGCTGGTCACCGGCGGCGGCGAAAAGGCCTTCGTCGCCGGCGCCGACATCAGTGCGATGCAGCCGATGAGCACGCTGGAGGCGGAAGCGTTTTCCCGCCGCGGCACGCAGGTCGCCGCCG
>CAZXNF010000794.1:0-1293 GCA_964641785.1 uncultured Streptomycetaceae bacterium
GCTATGAACCGCCGTTCGACGCACGCGTGAAATCGTTCAAGGTGACGCCCGATCCCGGCGTCATCGAAGTCAACATCCATCCCGCCACCGGCTGGGACGAACTCGCCGCCAACACGATCGCGCTGTACGACGAAGCCCGCCTCGCCCGCCTCGCCACCGAAAAATTCATGCTCGATGGCCGTCACACCGGCACCGGCGGCGGTAACCACGTCACGCTGGGCGGCCTCACGCCCGCCGACAGCCCGCTGCTGCGCCGGCCGGACCTGCTGCGCAGCCTCGTCACCTACTGGCAGAACCATCCCGCGCTCTCGTACCTGTTCTCCGGCCAGTTCATCGGCCCGACCAGCCAGGCCCCGCGCGTGGACGAAGCGCGCGACGACGCGCTGTACGAACTGCAGATTGCGTTCCAGCAGATGGCGCAGGCGCAGAAGTCCGGCGACGAAGCGAAGCTGCCGTGGCTCACCGACCGCCTGCTGCGCAACCTCCTGGTGGACCTGACCGGCAATACCCATCGCGCCGAGTTCTCGATCGACAAGCTGTACTCGCCCGACGGGCCGACCGGGCGCCTGGGGCTGCTCGAATTCCGCGCCTTCGAAATGCCGCCGCACGCGCAGATGAGCCTCGCGCAGATCCTGCTGCTGCGCGCGCTGGTCGCCCGTTTCTGGCATACCCCGTACACCGCACCGCTGGTGCGCTGGGGCACGCAACTACACGACCGCTTCATGCTGCCGTATTTCGTCGCCGCCGATTTCGCCGACGTCATCCGCGACCTCAATACCGCCGGCTTCGCGTTCGATGCCGCATGGTTCTCGCCTTTCCTTGAATTTCGTTTCCCGCGCTACGGCACAGTCACCTACGACGACGTCACGCTCGAACTGCGCCAGGCAATCGAACCGTGGAACGTGCTCGGCGAGGAAATGCAGTCCGGCACCACCGCCCGCTACGTGGATTCGTCAGTCGAGCGCCTCCAGCTCAAAGCGACCGGCCTCAATCCCGAACGGCACCTCGTCGCCTGCAACGGCCGCCGCCTGCCGCTCGCGCCGACCGGCGCGCCGGGCGAATTCATTGCCGGTGTGCGCTTCAAGGCATGGTCGCCGCCGTCCTCGCTGCATCCCACCATCGGCGTACAGGCGCCGCTGGTGTTCGACCTCGTCGACCTGTGGAATGTTGCCAAAGACCAGGAAGCCAGCCGTTGGGGCCAGGCCACGACCGCGCGCTCGATGGGCGGCTGCACCTATCACGTCACCCACCCCGGTGGCCGCAACTACGACACCTTCCCGGTCAACGCCAACG
>CAZXNF010000795.1:0-1293 GCA_964641785.1 uncultured Streptomycetaceae bacterium
GTATTCCAGTAGCGAGGGATCGGCCAGATAATCGATCCGCTTGAGACCGGGGGTGGCGATGGGCAAGGCGGGCACGGCCGGGGGCGGGGTCGCGCCCTCGGCGCCAAACAGAGAGCCGGCCGCGAGGCTGAAGGCGAAAAGGAAGAAACAAGGTTTCATGGGTCGGGAGCGGGAACGTTACTGGGGTGAAGAAAGGAACCAGCTCGGATATTTGTCGTGGAGCTTTCCGTTGGGGGTGAGCTGCACATTGACCTTGGTTTTGGGCATTTTTTCGAGGTAAGCGCGCCAGACGGTCTCAGAGTGCGGGGCGCCGATGATTTCGACCAGCGCTTCATTCGTTTTACGGTCGAACGAGAGCCGCTTCACGTGATAAATGCCCTGCATCTTGCCCATGTATTCCATCAGCGCGAGGAGCCCGCTCTCGCTAAACACATTCACGATCACCGCCTCATGCACGAGAATTTTATGCGCCTTCGCCAGGCTGCGCTCAATCGCCTCCTGGGCGCCCAAATCGATCGCCTTCTCGCGGGCGGAACGGCGCGACTCGACCTCATCGGAGGTCCGTCGACCGTCGGCACGAGCCGTCTTGGTCACGAGCAACTCACCGGAAACGCGGCTGTAAATCTGTACCGTAGCCTCGCCTTCATAGAGCCGGAAATCCTCCCGCTGGTTTTTCAACCGGTCCTTCGCGGTCGCGAAGACCACGAGGTCGGCGTTGGCCTTTTCGCCGGCAGCGCGCATCTCATCCGAGGTGACACGGCTGGAGGTCGTCGTCGCGCTGGGGAAAACGCGGAAGTCTTTATCGACGAGTTGCTGAGTGATGCGACTCTCGAGATCGCCGATGGCCGCATCGAGCAGCACCAAGGTGCGCAGGCAGCCGATCTCGGTGATCTGAACACGGAGTTGTTGATCGTCGGCGGGGGATTGGGTTTGGGCTAGGGCCAGCCTGACGGCAGGCGCTAAAGCCAGCGCGGCGAGAAACAGCAAGCGGGAGAAAGGTTGGGGTGATTTCATCGTGCAACGCTATCGGCAAATGGCATGCCAACCGCGAGTTGATTTTAACACTGATCGCTGGACGTCGGCGGCTCCCCTCCCCATTTGGTATGCAACCTGCCCGCTACGCCCCATGAGCCGGAACTGCCCTACCTGTCAGAGCCTCCTTTCACCCCGCAGCCGTTTCTGCCCGGAATGCGGCGGAGCGGCCCCCGCGCTGGAGGAAACCGTATCGTTGCCTTCCACGCTTGATCGGGCGCGTGCCGAAGCCTCCCCCGCCGCTGGAATTGAAACCCGCCC
>CAZXNF010000796.1:0-1285 GCA_964641785.1 uncultured Streptomycetaceae bacterium
GCTCCATGGGATGCCCCGATGCCGCCAGGTCGGACGCGACATAGAAGGCGCAGCAGGTCGGTGCGGGTCACGGGCGCCGGTTTCCCCTCGAGATCGGTCACGAAGCGGGCGAGCAGGAGTTGCGTTTCCGCATCGGGCGTGATCAAGCCCTCCACATCGCGTTCCGCCAGCTGCACACGGGCCCGGGCCACCGCTCCCCATACCAGAGTGACCGACCCACAGGCGGCGACAAACGAGGCGTGCAGCACGAACATCCGCGCACGACGCGAGAGCGCGAGCGCCACCATGGTCACGATCCACGGCACCGGATACCACCCGGGCCAGTAGCCGGGCGCGGTCCACAGCACCGGCGCCGCAAGCGCGGTGAGCGCAGCCAGCGTCGGCGCGACCCATGGAGGAAGCCCGCCGCCCTCTCGCAGCACGATGCGTCCGGCGCTGGCCGCCGCCAGAAGCAACGCGGCGGCGGCGAGAAACAGCGCCATCTCCCACGCCACCCATAACGTGGAGGGCACGCCCCGGGTCGGCAGGGCTATGCCGCGGGCGAGGTCGCGAAGCAGGAAGGGGCCCAACGAGGCCACTAGCAACATCACCGCAGCCGCCATCATTCGAGAGCGGGTGGGTATGCGTACCCGGCGCCACGCGAATAGGGCCAACAACACCAGGGCACTGGTGAGGGCCAGCGCACCCACGCTGGACGTGAATGGCCCTCCACGCGGAGTGAAGAAATATGAGGCGTCGAATATCGAGGACCGATTGGAGAGGGCGTTCAGCGGCAACACCGCGACCGCACCGGCGCCCACGCCTAACGTGGCGAATCGGCGCCACACGGGCGCCGGGCGACGCCAGGCCACGGCCAGCAACGTGAGCAGTGCGAACGCGATCGCCAGCATCCCGCGAAGTCGCACCCGCTCCTCGAGCTGCAGCCGTGCGGCCCCCGGTCCGAACGGCACTGCTCGTACCCAGATGGCGGGCTGCATGGTCGGGACGGCGGGCGAGAAACCGGCCCCCGCTCTGGGCGAGAGATCGAATCCTCGCACGTTCGCGTGCGCGGCCATGATGGAGGAGAGACTAAACGCTAACCGATCGGCCGGTGGCTGCGCGGCGAGTGTGCGCATGACGAGCGCGCGACGCGAACCGCGGGAAGCCGATGCATAGGCCACGGTATAAAAGTCGGCCCAGGCCACGCCGGACGGGGCAACCAACGAATCGACGAGCACTCGTACCGACCCCATCCAAGCCACGGGACGCGCGCCCTCCAGGACCACGGCAGACACCTCGCCCCGGT
>CAZXNF010000797.1:0-1277 GCA_964641785.1 uncultured Streptomycetaceae bacterium
ATCTTGCCAAGCTGCGACAGCGCCAGCGCGCAGTGGATGTCGGTGATGCGGTAGTTGTAGCCCAGCTCCTGCATCTCGTAGTACCAGGGATTCACCGCGTCGCCCTGGTAGGCCTCTTCGGGATTCAGGAACTCGTAGTCGCCCTTGGAAATGCCGTGGCTACGCAGGCGCAGCAGACGCCGGTACAGCGCTTCATCGTTGGTGGTGATCATGCCGCCTTCGCCGGCGGCAATGATCTTGACCGGGTGGAAGGAGAATACGGTCATCGCGGCGTAGCGGCCGTTGCCGACCAGGCTGCCGTCGGCATAAGAGGCGCCCAGCGCATGCGAGGCGTCCTCGATGACGAGCGCGCCGGCTTCGTCCGCCACCGCCTTGATCGCCGGCATGTCGCAGGGCAGACCGGCGAAATGGACGGGGATGATCGCCTTGACCTTGCCCAGCTTGCGGCAGGCGGCGCGCAGCGCCACGGGATCGAGATTCAGCGTGACCGGATCGATGTCGGCAAACGCGGCGCGCGCACCGGCGTAGTGCGCGCAGTTGGCGCTGGCGACGAAGGTATTGGGGGTGGTGATCGCCACGTCGCCGGGGCCGAGCTTGGCGGCGAGTGCGGCGAGATGCAGCGCGGCGGTGCCGTTGGCGACCGCCACCGCGTAGCGCGCGCCGACCATGGCTGCGACCGCGCGTTCGAACTCGGCGACCTTGGGGCCCTGCGTGAGCATGCCGCCGCGCAGGACGTCCGCGACGGCGCGGATGTCGTCTTCGTCGATGGCGTGTCGGCCGTAGGGAATCATGCGGCCATCAGCGTTCGACGGGTTCCGCTTCGAGCAGCTTGGACAGTTGCGCGGGGGTAAGCCACTGACTGTTTTGGTCGCTGCTGTACTGGAAGCCCTCGGCGACGGGGCGGCCGCCGGTTTTGCGGCAAAACTCCGCGCCATCCCACCACTGCGCGGCGGGCTGGATGACGTAGTGGTCGTCGTATTCGAGGGTATTGATCGCGTCGTCCGGGGTGACCATGATCTCGTGCAGCTTTTCGCCGGGCCGGATGCCGATGACCTTGGTCGTGCATTCGGGCGCGACGGTCTTGGCGACGTCCATGATGTTCATACTGGGGATGCGCGGCACGAAGATCTCGCCGCCGTGCATGCGCTCCAGGCTCTCGAGCACGAACTGCACGCCCTGGCCGAGCGTGATCCAGAAGCGCGTCATGCGCGGGTCGGTGATCGGCAGCACGCCGCCGGCGCGCTTGTCCATGAAGAAGGGGATCACGCTGCCGCGCG
>CAZXNF010000798.1:0-1273 GCA_964641785.1 uncultured Streptomycetaceae bacterium
AGAAGTGGTCCCGCAAATCTGAACAGCGTTATAAGTGGAAACTCCGGGCTTAACGTCGGGCCGCAGGCGGCCTGGCCACAAGGAGTTTTTGATGATCAAGAAGTCAGCACGTCGTAACCGCCGCATCCACTCGGCCGTGTTCAAGGCGCGCGTCGCGCTTGCCGCGCTGCGCGAGGATAAGACGCTCTCCGAGCTGTGCCAGGAATTCGAGCTGCACCCCAACCAGATCGCCGAGTGGAAGCGCCGGCTGCTGGAGGGCGCGCCCGATATCTTCGGCGGCGCCGAGGCGGCCCAACCGGTGGACCTCGCGCCCTTGCACGCCAAGATCGGCCAACTGGCGCTGGAGAACGATTTTTTGGAAGGTGCGCTCACCAAAGCGGGATTGCTGAGCGCAAAGCCATGATCGACCGGGATCACGCCCTTCCCATCACGGCCCAGGCGAAGCTGCTCAACATCAGCCGCGGCACGGTCTACTACCTGCCCCAGCCGGTCAGCCCGGCCGATCTGGCGCTCATGCGCCGGTTGGACGAGTTGCACCTGGAACACCCCTTCATGGGTGCGCGCATGCTGCGCAACCAGTTGGAGCGGCAGGGTATCCACGTCGGACGGCGTCACGTCCGCACCCTCATGCTGCGCATGGGCATTGAGGCCCTGGCCCCGCAGCCGGGCACCAGTAAACGCGCTCCAGGGCACAAGATCTACCCCTACCTGCTGCGCAAGCTGGCGGTGACACGCGCCAACCAGGTCTGGGCGCTGGATACGACCTACATCCCGATGGCGCGCGGCTTCGTTTACCTGACTGCGGTGGTGGACGTGGCGAGCCGCTGCGTGCTCGCGCACAAGGTGGCGATCACGCTGGAGGCTTGCCACGCCCGGGAGGTCCTCGAGGCGGCCTTTGCCCGTTACGGTACCCCGGAGATCGTCAACACCGACCAGGGCAGCCAGTTCACGGCAGAAGAGTTTACCGGGGCGGTGCTCGCCCGCGGCTGCAGGCTGTCGATGGACGGGCGCGGCGCCTGGCGCGACAACGTGTTCGTGGAGCGCGTCTGGCGCAGCGTGAAGTACGAGCGGGTCTACCTCAAGGCCTACGAGGGCGTGAGTGCTGCCCGCGCGGACATTGCCGACTACCTGGATTGGTACAACACGCAGCGTCCGCATTCGAGTCTGGAGAAGCTCACGCCTTATGAGAAGTATCTGCAAGCCTTGCCGCGGCTCGCGCTGGCCGCGTAGGATGAAGTCCGTGATGCGCTCCGAGTCGCCGTTCGTAACCCGC
>CAZXNF010000799.1:0-1268 GCA_964641785.1 uncultured Streptomycetaceae bacterium
GGGCGTTCGACGCCGGTCCCAGCGTGGCGACAATCCGCGTCCGCCGGCGTCGGCAGCTCCAACCATCTGGCGCTCGTGCTGTTCAACATGCTGTCGGGTGCTGGGATCGGCCACGTGCCCTACAAGGGCGCGGCGCCGGCCGTCGCGGACGTGATGGGCGGGCATGTGGACATGACCTTCGCGCCCATCGCCGCGGTGGTGGCGCAGATCAAGGGCGGCCGGTTGCGGGCGCTGGGCGTCACGGGTGCTACGCGCGCGGGCACGCTGCCCGAGGTGCCGACGATCGCTGAAGCCGGCGTGCCAGGTTACGAAGCGGCGGGCTGGAACGCGATGCTCGCGCCCGTGAAGACGCCGCGCGAGATCGTCGTGAAGGTGAACGCCACGCTGAATGACAGCCTGCGCGCGAACAAGGTGAGCGAAGTCCTGGTCAGTTCGGGCGCCGAAGCCGCGGCCGGCACGCCGGACGAGCTTGCCCGCTTCCTGCAAAGCGAAATGATGAAATGGGCGAAGGTGGTGAAGGCGGCGGGAATTCGGGGGGAGTAGAAGCTCCTCTAAGGTCCGATTGGTGAGCACAGCGGCAGCCCTGCTCTCGTTCCTGGTTTAGACTACTGTCACAGCAATCAAGACACGAGATATAGACACGGAGTAAAGCCATGACGACGCGACTTCAGGATCTGCCGATTGAAACTCGCCTGAGACTGGTCGAGGATCTCTGGGACAGCATCGCCGCCGACCAGAACAAACTACCGCTGACGGCTGCGCAAAAAACCGAACTGGACACCCGGCTGGACGAGTTTGAAATCGACGGAGAATTGGGTGAACCTGCTGCCGCGGTGCTCACGCGCATGCGCCGAGCTCTAAGACCCATGCGCTTCGGGTCCGCCCGAAGGCGCGTATTGATCTGGCTGACGCGGCCCGATGGTATGAAGCACAAAGAACCGGCCTCGGCAGACAGTTTATTGACGAGGTCGAAGCAGTCTTCGCGACGGTCGCCAGGCAACCGCTGCTCTGCGCCGAGATTTATCGAGGCGCGCGCAGGGCGCTGCTGCGAAGCTTCCCTTTCGGCAACTATTACCGCATCGCCGGGAATGACGTTTCGGTGATCGCGGTTCTGCACACCAGTCGCCATCCAGACCGTTGGATGATCCGCGAATAGCAAGCCTGCGTCCGCCCCAACTTTGGCAAAGTACGTATTCCTCCGGCCACGACGGCTGGTTCTGCCCACCGTCTGATTACAAAGCCCATTCAGGCATGCGCACCCTCCGCCA
>CAZXNF010000800.1:0-1263 GCA_964641785.1 uncultured Streptomycetaceae bacterium
GGATGCAGCGCGTGATGAGCGTCTATCACAACCTGATCTGGCTCAATCCGCAGCCGGAAGCGGTATGGAACTACCATGAGTCCATCCGGGTGACGCGCGAGATCGTCGGCGAGCGCATGTTTCCGCTAACCATCGACGGGCTGGACCGCGGTATGCGGATGCTGACGAAGGGGCGTTAACAGGGTCCTACTTGCACCATCACCATTCCGAGGAGACGTTCATGCAGCAAGCGACGCAGGGGTTCAAGAGGGGCGTGGCAAGGGTGGCCCGGGTTTGCGGGCTTGCGGCTTTGGCGCTGGCGCCGCTGCCGGTTCTGTCGGCCGATGAGCCGGCCGATCAGGGCCCCCCGCAGGAAGTGTTCCTGCCAAAAGCACAGAAGGCTCCCGTCGTGGTCGTGCTGTCGGGGCAATCCGGGCCGCCCCTCTATCGACGCTACGCCGGCCAGCTGGCCGATCGCGGTTATTACACGGTCCTCGTCGACGGCAAGGACATCCTCACCCGCCAGCAGGACGGCGCCAAGAACCTGCGTACCGTTATTGCCAAAGCGCAAGCCGCCGCGAACGCCATGCCCGGCAAGGTGGCCGTCATCGGGTTTTCGCAGGGCGGCGGTGGTGTGCTCGCGCACGCCGTTTCCATGCCGGATCTCATCTCCATGTCGGTGGTCTACTACCCGGCGACAAGCTGGTCCAAGGACATCAGCGGACTGGCGAGTCGCATCAAAATTCCTATTCTGGTGCTGGCCGCCGAACTCGACCGTTACAACAACTGCTGCACGATCGAATCCATGCGCGAGATGGACGCTGCAGCCAAAGCGAACAAAGTGCCCTTGGAGCTGTTCGTGTATCCCAACGCGGATCACGGATTCAACCTGGATGGACGCCAGTACCGGAGCGGCGATACGGCGGATGCGTGGCGGCGGACGGTTGAAATGCTCGATCGTTATCAGCCGCTCAAGTAACGGGTCACGGCGGGCAGCGATCATCAACAGATTAACCCGGAGGCAAACGGAATGGCTGCAGGACAATTCAAAGCGATCGCATTGAAGATTGTGGACGCGGAAGAGGATGACGACGTCTATCAAGCCGCCGCCGTGCGCCTGGACATCAGCAAGACGCCCGCGGAGTTCATCGGGCAGACGTGGAGCCTGGTCTTTGAAAGCGAGGAGGAAGCCGTGGAGTATGCGGAACTGCAGCTCTCGCTGTAAGCGCTGATGCGAAACGCGGGCAAGGCGGCGCTGGCTTTCTGCCTATGGGGTGCGTTGCC
>CAZXNF010000801.1:0-1260 GCA_964641785.1 uncultured Streptomycetaceae bacterium
CAGCGACGGTCTTCGGCTCGAACAGCGGCGTGAACTCCCTGAGTGCGTCGGTCATGATCCGCCCAGTATGAAGCGTGCATCGGCGGCCACCGCGCCCCGCTCGGACACGATGAGCGGGTTGATGTCGGCTTCCCTGATGGTGGCGGCGTGCTTGAGCAGCAGGCCGTTCTCACCGCCGACCTTGAGCAGTGTGTCCACGATGGCCTCGCGCGAGGCCTTGATGCCGCCGCGAGCGCCATCCAGTATTTTTGCGCCCTTCAGTTCGTCCAGCATTTCCGCTGCGTCCACGCGCGTGATCGGGCAGATGCGGAAGGCGACGTCCTTCAGCACTTCGACGAAGATGCCGCCGAGACCCACCATCACCATCGGACCGAAATCGCCGTCGCGCACGCCGCCTATCACGACTTCCACGCCGCGCGGGGCCATTTCTTCCACCAAGAAGCCGTCGACCCGTGCCTTGGCGATCGCGGGCACCGCCTGCATGGTGCGTATGGCATCCACCACCGCGGCGGCATCGGCCAGCTCGACCTTCACGCCGCCCACATCGCTTTTATGCAGGATGTCGGGCGACATGACCTTGACCACGAACGGGGGCTTCAGCGTAGCCAGCGCGCCGTCCACTGCGTCAGGCGACGTCACCACCACCGACTGCGGGACGGCAACGCCGTAGGCGGTCAGCAGCGCCTTGCCGGCGTGCTCGTCCAGCGAGCCGCGGGCCTTGCCTTGTTCGATCAGTGCGTCCGCGTTCATTTCTTCTGCATGACCTGTTCGATGATGCCGGTGTGCACGTCGCCCGAGCGGAACACGTCCGACTGCAGGATGGTGAGTACGGCGGGGATGTTGTTTTTCACGCCCTGGATGTCGAAGGCCTTGAGCGCTTCTGCCAGCCGGTCGATCGCGGCGTCGCGGGTCGCCGCTTTTACGATCACTTTGGCAATCATCGGATCGTAGTGCGGTGTGACGTCGCGGCCTTCCGCGTAGCCGGTTTCGACCCTGATCGTCTTGTCCTCCGGCGGGCGGAAGACCGTGAGCTTGCCGGGCGAGGGAAAGAAGTTCTTCGGGTCTTCCGCGTATACGCGTGCCTGGATGGCATGGCCGGTGACTTCGATATTCGCCGGCAGAATGTCCGCGAGTTTCTCGCCCGCCGATGAACGCACCTGCGCCTTGACCAGATCGACGCCGGTGACTTCCTCGGTCACGCCGTGCTCGACCTGCAGCCGGGTGTTCATTTCGAGGAAGTAGAAGTTCCCGGTGTCATCG
>CAZXNF010000802.1:0-1253 GCA_964641785.1 uncultured Streptomycetaceae bacterium
CCGTGCATTCGCCGCCGGAGATGAGCGCCACCGGCGGCTTGAACGGGTTGCCGTGTGCGCGGATCTGGCGCGCCAGAGCACCGTACACCTTGGCCACCTCGCGCGCCTCTCCCGTAACACTGTCGCCGAGGATGAGCGGCGTGATGTCATTGCCGAGAAACTTGTCCGCGGCCGCCTGCAGTGAGCGCTGCGCGGTCGCGATCACGCGGTTCTCTACCCGCGCAAACGCCGGGTCGCCGGGCTTGGGCGTTTCCGCAAGTTCGCCGCGCCGGCCGCGTTCGAGCGTGTCGCGCACCGACGGCGGTACCGCGCAGCCGTAGCGCTGCAGGATCGCCTGTGCATCCGAGTAGGTCGTCGGGTCGGGCGCGCAGGGCCCGGAGGCGATGTGCGTGGGGTCATCTCCCGTCACGTCGGAGATCACGAGCGCGAGGATGGGCGCCTTGCACTGCGCCGCGAGGCGCCCGCCCTGGATCGCGGAGAGGTGTTTGCGGACGGTGTTGATTTCCTCGATCTTTGCCCCGCAGCGGAGCAGTTCCTTCGTGGTGGCCTTGAGGTCCGCCATCGTGATGGACGGCACCGGCAGCGACAGCAGGGCCGATCCGCCGCCGGAAACGAGTGCAAGCAACAGATCATCGGGTCCCAGCTTCGCGACTTCATTCCGGATGCGTTGCGCCGCGCCTTCACCAGCTTCGTCAGGGACCGGATGTCCGGCTTCGATCACTTCGATGCGCTTTGTCGGCAGACCGTGGCCGTAGCGCGTGATGACGAGTCCGGACAGCGCGGCATCGGCGGGCCACGCACTTTCCACGGCGGCAGCCATGGCAGCGGCCGCCTTGCCGGCGCCTACCGCGAGCGTGCGGCCGCGCGGGGGCTTCGGCAGATGTGCGGGAATGATTTTCAGCGGATCCGCGGCAGAGACGGCGGTGCGGAAACTGGCAAGCAGGAGGTCGCGCGGGTTCATTTGAGGACGCCCTGCAGGTATTTCCCGGTGTAACTGCCCTTGGTCTTTGCGATCACCTCCGGCGGTCCTTCCGCGACGATGCGCCCGCCGCCGTCGCCGCCTTCCGGGCCAAGGTCGATCACCCAGTCCGCCGTCTTGATCACGTCCAGATTGTGCTCGATCACCGCCACCGTATTGCCGTGGTCGCGCAGCCGGTGCAGCACGGTCAGCAGGAGCTGGATGTCGTGGAAGTGCAGGCCGGTCGTCGGCTCGTCGAGGATGTACAGCGTGCGCCCGGTGTCGCGTTTGGACA
>CAZXNF010000803.1:0-1252 GCA_964641785.1 uncultured Streptomycetaceae bacterium
GGCCAGCGCCGTCACGTTCCCGCGCGTCAGTGGCCCCACGACCAGCCGCGCGCCGCCTTCCACCGCCTGCTCGTAGGCCGCGAGCACCGCGCCGTCGTCGTCGGTGGTCGGGTACACGCGCACCGGCAGCGGCAGGGCTTGCGCTTGCGCGGCGGCGAGGAAGCCCTGCCGCACCATGTCGGCGTGGCGCCCCAGAGCGCCGGCGTTGAGCGGCAGCAGCAGCGCAATGTGACCGGACTGCGGACCGGACTGCGGCGCGCCGGGCTGACGTACCTCCTGCGCGTGCGGAGCGCCGGCGGGGGCAGCGGTTAGAATGGCCGCCGCCATCATGCACAGGCAACCAGTGTGAAACCGGAACCGCATCAGGATCGCCGCAATGACGCAGGAGAGTGGGAGTGCGGTCGATTATATGTGGTGGCCACGCCCATCGGTAATCTGGGCGACATCACCCACCGCGCGCTCGAGGTCCTGAAAAGCGTCGCCCGCATCGCCGCCGAGGACACGCGGGTAACCTCGAAGCTCCTCTCTCACTACGGTGTCAATGCGCCGCTGACGGCGGTGCACGCCCACAACGAACAGCGTGCCGCGCAGGCGCTGGTGGCGGCGATCGCGCGCGGTGAAGCGGTGGCGCTGGTCACTGACGCCGGCACGCCGGGTATTTCCGATCCCGGTGCCGTGGTGGTGGCGGCCGTGCGCGAAGCGGGCTATCCGGTAGTGCCGATCCCGGGACCGAGCGCACTGGTCTGCGCGCTGTCCGCCGCCGGCATCGCGGAAACGGGCCATCGTTTCGTGGGGTTTCTGCCGGCCGCCAAAGGCGCGCGGCGGCAGGCGCTTGAGGCGCTGCGCGCGGAACCCGTGACGCTCGCCTTCTACGAGGCGCCGCACCGCATCCGCGCCATGCTCGAAGACCTCGTGCAGGTGCTGGGCGGTGAACGAAGGGTGACGCTCGCGCGCGAACTGACCAAGCGCTTCGAGGAAATCCACGTTTGCGCGCTGGCGGACGCCGCCGCGTGGCTGGAGGCCGACGCGCACCGCGAGCAGGGCGAGTACGTGGTGTTGGTCGCCGGCGCGCCGGACAGCGGGGACGAAACGGCGGCGGAGGGCACGCGCGTGCTGGAGCTCCTGCTGCGCGAACTGCCGGTCAAGGCGGCCGTCAAGCTGGCCGTGGAGATCACCGGCGCGCCCCGCAATGCCCTGTATGCACAGGCGCTCGCCCGCAAGAATGACAAGTGAATTTACTCAGGAAGCTCTG
>CAZXNF010000804.1:0-1240 GCA_964641785.1 uncultured Streptomycetaceae bacterium
CGCTACCGCCTGGGAGATCAAGTCGCTGTACCTCCAGGAACTGCTCGCGCGCGGCATTCTGTCCGCCGGTTCGCACAACCTCTGCTATGCACATACGGCGGCCGACCTCGCCCAGCTCGACGCTGCCCAGCGCGACGCCTTTGGTCTCGTGCGCGAGGCGCTGGACCGCGGCGACATCGCCCAGCGGCTCTCCGGGCCGGCGATCCAGCCCATCTTCAAGGTTCGCTAACAACATGAGGCAAAACGCCCGGACGCTTGGCTCTTCCGTCATTCCCGCGCAGGCGGGAATCCAGAAGGTCTTGACTCAACGAGCGCTGATTCAATGGACTCCCGCCTGCGCGGGAGTGACGATTGATTTTGCCCCAGGCGACTAGATGCCGCGGGTAGTAATCCGCGCCGACGCCTCCACGCAGCTCGGCGGCGGGCACGTCATGCGCGGCCTCGCGCTGGCGCAGGCACTGGCCGCGGATGGTGCCACCGCCGAATTCGCCATGCGCGCGCTGCCGGGCGACCTGCGCGACACCGTGGCCGCCGCGGGCTTCAAGGTGCATGTCGTGAATCCCACGGCCGACGCGCTGGCGGGTGTTTCTGAAAGCGCCGACTTCACGTCTGCCGCCGCCGCCGCGGGCACGCCGCCCGATTGGTGGGTGGTGGATCACTATTCGCTAGGCGCCCGCTGGGAGCGCGCCGCGCGCAGCGCCGGCAGCCAGGTGCTCGCCATCGACGACTGCGCCAACCGCGCCCACGACTGCGACCTGCTGCTCGACCAGAACCAGGTGGCGGACCTGGAAACGCGCTACGACGCCCTGCTGCCGGCCACCTGCGCCTGCCTGCTCGGACCGCGCTACGCGCTGCTGCGCCCCGCCTTTGCCGCCGCACGCGCGACCCGGGCGCGCCATGACGGCGCCATCCGCCGCGTGCTGGTTTCCTTCGGCGCCGCCGATACCGCCGGCGGCACGCTGAAGGCGCTGGAGGCGCTCGCCCTGTTGGACGACCCCGCGCTCGCAGTCACCGCCATCGCCGCCCGCACCACGCCGCAGCACGAACGCCTCAAAGCCCTGTGCGCGGCCCACGCCGGCTGGCAACTCCTCGCACCCACCGACCGCATGGCCGAGCTGATGGCGACCGCCGATCTCGCGATCGGCACCACCGGCGTCACCACCTGGGAGCGCTGCTGCATCGGCCTGCCCGCCATCACGCTGACCAGCGCCGAGAACCAGGAACCGATCGCCGCGGCGAT
>CAZXNF010000805.1:0-1239 GCA_964641785.1 uncultured Streptomycetaceae bacterium
GGTCGGGGCGGCGCGTGCGCAGATCGGGGCCCGGCCCGAGGGCGGCAGTTTCACCGGCCGCGGCGCTGGCCCGGGTCACCGGGGCCTTGAGTTCCACCAGGCCCAGTTGCACGTCTTCGGGCGACAGCGTGCGCCGCGCCTGGCGGTAGAGGGTCTGCAGGGCGGTGGCGGCGATGCGCGTGCGGCCCGGTTCGCCGCGCAGCGAGAAACGCTCGCCGCGCCGTGCGATCGTCACGTCGAGCGAGGTCTCGAGCGCGCGCAGGTTCTCGTCCAGCGCCCCGCACAGGTTGGCGAGCCGCTGGTTGTCCACCGGCGTGAAGCTGAATTCGACGGCTTTCACGCGGACGCGGACAGCGTGTGCGTCGCCGCCACCACCACCACCTCACCGCGCAGCGTGTGTGCGACCGCGGCGGTGATGGTGACTTCGGCGTAGGTGCCGATCAGGCGCGCATCGCCCGCGAAGTTGACCACGCGGTTGTGCGTGGTGCGGCCGGCGAGTTCGCGCGGGTCGCGCTTCGCCGCGCCCTCCACCAGCACGCGCTGGCGGCTGCCGACCATCGCACGGCTGTAATCCTTCGCGAGCGCTTCGATCCGCGCTTGCAGGCGCGCGAGCCGCGCGAGCTTGACCTCATGCGGGGTGTCATCGGCGAGCGCCGCCGCTGGCGTGCCGGGCCGCCGGCTGTAGAGAAAGCTGTAGCTGTCGTCGAAGCGCACGTCTTCGACCAGTTGCATCGTCTGCTCGAAGTCGGCGTCGGTTTCGCCGGGGAAGCCGACGATGAAATCGGAAGACAGGGTCACGTCGGGCCGCGCGGCGCGCAGGCGGCGCACGATGGATTTGTACTCGAGCGCGGTGTAGCCGCGCTTCATCGCCGCCAGCACGCGGTCGGACCCGGACTGTACCGGCAGGTGCACGTGCGATGCGAGCATCGGCAGGCGCGCATGGGCTTCGATCAGCCGCGGCGTGAATTCCTTCGGATGCGAGGTCGTATAGCGCAGGCGTTCGAGGCCGGGGATTTCCACGACGTACTCGAGCAGGAGGGCAAAATCCGCCGGGGTGTCATCGCCCAGGGTGCCACGCCAGGCATTGACGTTCTGGCCCAGCAGCGTCACTTCCTTCACGCCCTGCGCCGCGAGCTCGGCAACTTCGGTCAGCACATCGTCGAGCGGCCGCGAGACTTCCTCGCCGCGCGTGTAGGGCACGACGCAGAAGGTGCAGAACTTGTCGCAGCCCTCCTGGAT
>CAZXNF010000806.1:0-1239 GCA_964641785.1 uncultured Streptomycetaceae bacterium
GCCCCGCGATCACCATCATCATCGTCGACTTGCCCGAGCCAGAAGGACCGACCACCGCCAAAGTCTCGCCACGCGTGACCTGCAGATTGAGCCCGCGAAGGATGTTGACCTCGCCGGCGAGCGACTCAAGTTTGAGATGCACGTCGCGGATCTCGACGATAGCCTCGCCGACGAGTGAAGACATGCAGGACACCGAGGAAAAAGCGAAACACGCGATGCAGGAGCGCAGCGCAGCACCGGCGAGGGGATATGGGCGGCGGCCCATCCTTGTCAACGCAACCGCTTGGATCGGCGCGATCGGCGTCTGCGCGCGCGCGTCGACGCCGGCGCCACGATTGCTCCTGCTCGGCGATAGCCTGACCGCCGGTTACGGATTGCCGCAGATTCAGGCATTTCCCGTGCGGCTGCAGGCTGCGCTCACCAAAGCGGGCGTGAAGGCGGAGATCGTCAACGCGGGCGTGTCCGGCGATACCAGCGCCGGTGGGCTCGCGCGCCTGGAATGGGCGATCGGCGACAAGCCGCCGAGCCACGCGATCGTCGCCCTCGGCGCCAATGACGGGCTGCGCGGCCTGCCGCCCGAGCAGATGGAAGCCAATCTCGATCAGATCGTGACGCGGCTGCGCAGCCGCGGGACACGAATCCTGCTGGCAGGCATCTACGCGCCGCCCAATCTGGGCCGGGACTATGCCGAACGCTTCAACGCCGTCTACCCGACCCTGGCGCGCAAGCACCAGGTCGCCCTCTACCCGTTCTTCCTGGATGGCGTGGCCGCCATCGCCGCGCTCAACCAGAATGACGGGATCCACCCCAACGCGGCGGGCGTCGATGTGATCGTGGAGCGCATGCTGCCCGCCGTGCACGCGCTGCTGGCGAGATGAAGGATGCCGATGTTCAAGCTCGCGCACGCTGCCGGCTCGACGGATTGGATGGCGCTCGCCGAATCCTGCGTGGCCGAACTCGGTGACGTGCGCGACGCCACGCTGGGCTTCGTCTACGCGACCGACGCCTTCGCCGCCGAGTTCGACGCCATCGTCGCGCATCTGCGCTCGGCGACCGGTATCGCGACCTGGGTCGGCACGGTGGGCATCGGGATCGTGGCGGGCGCGAGCGAGTATTTCGACGTCCCCGCTCTCGCGACGATGGTGACGGACCTTGCCGCGGAGAAGTTCCAGCTCCTGCGGCCGTCGAGCGCGGACGCGCTGCCCACCGACCTCGCGGCGTGGACGCGCAAGCACGGAC
>CAZXNF010000807.1:0-303 GCA_964641785.1 uncultured Streptomycetaceae bacterium
TTTTTCAGACGACTTGCGCCGACGCGACTGTTGCTGGCCGTGTTGGCCGGGGGGATAGGGACGACGCTCGACGGGGCACTTCTCGGTGAAGCACTTGGTCCCCTTGAGAAAGAGCTTCGTTCCTTCGCGGCGGCACTGACGGCACGAGGGTCCTGTATATCGCATGGCTTAAACCCTCCGGCGCTTGGGGGGACGGCACCCGTTGTGTGCAATCGGCGTGACATCCTTTATCGACTTGACCTGGAGGCCAGCCGATGCGAGCGCCTGAATGGCGGACTCACGTCCGGATCCGGGCCCCTGCAC
>CAZXNF010000807.1:313-1238 GCA_964641785.1 uncultured Streptomycetaceae bacterium
GGTGAGCGCCTCGCGCGCGCACTGCTCGGCGGCAACGGTCGCCGCGAAGGGCGTCGACTTCTTCGATCCCTTGAGGCCAGCCTTGCCAGACGTGCCCCACGACACGGCATTGCCGTGCATGTCGGTGATCGTCACCAGCGTGTTGTTGAACGTCGCGTTGATATGGGCGATGCCCTCCGCCTCCACGACGCGCTTGGTCTTTTTCCCGGTCGCCATACTACTTCGTCACCTTCTTCTTGCCCGCAATCGCGCGACGTGGACCCTTCTTCGTGCGTGCATTGGTGTGAGTGCGCTGACCGCGCACGGGGAGACCACGACGATGTCGAATGCCGCGGTACGAGCCGATGTCCATCAATCGCTTGATGTTCATCGCGATCTCGGTGCGCAAGGCGCCTTCGACGCGGTAGTCCTTCTCAATCACCTGACGCAGCTTGTTCACGTCGGCGTCGACAAGATCGCGCACGCGGAGATCGGCACTGACACCGGTCTTCTCGAGGATTTGCCTCGCGATCGCGCGCCCGATCCCGTAAATGTACGTCAACCCGATCTCAACCTTTTTTTCACGAGGGAGATCGACACCAGCGATACGAGCCATCGTTATCCTTGCCGCTGCTTGTGCTTAGGGTTGCGCTTGCAAATGATGCGAGTGACGCCGTTGCGTTTCACAACTTTGCAGTGCTCGCAGATCGGCTTCACGCTGCTACGAACTTTCACCGGACACTCCGAAACAAACCTGTGGTACACAAAAAAAATCGGACAAGACCTCAAGAATAGACGTCTTGTAGCAATCATGCAAGGGAGCGAGCCGATCAAAACAGTGTCCGTGGCGCAAGATTACGCCCCCGCGCCCCCGCCTAGGGCATCGCGAAGCGACCTCCGAGCGATCTCCGAGCGACCTCCGAGCAACCTCCGCGCGCTCTCCCCC
>CAZXNF010000808.1:0-1237 GCA_964641785.1 uncultured Streptomycetaceae bacterium
AGATCATCGAGGCCCACCACCGCCACAAGGTGGACGCGCCGAGCGGCACCGCGCTGCGCATGGGCGAGGTGGTGGCCGCCGCCACCGGCCGTGATCTGAAGAAAAACGCCGTTTTTGCGCGCGTAGGCCTGACCGGCGAGCGCCCGGCAGACGCGATCGGTTTCGCGACCGTGCGCGGCGGCGACATCGTGGGCGACCACACGGTGCTGTTCGCCGGTACCGGCGAGCGCGTGGAAGTCAGCGTGAAGGCCGGCAGCCGCGCGACGTATGCGGAGGGCGCGCTCAGGGGGGCGAAGTTTCTGGCGGACAAGAAGTCCGGGCTCTTCGACATGCACGACGTGCTGGGTTTGCGCTGAACGCGCGTCCTTCGTTTGGAGCCGCGGCGGGGGTCGCGGTATAATTCGGCTTCGCAAGCGGGACGGGTGAGCACCCCTGTCCCGCTTTCCGCGTCTACCCCCCAAAGTCTAGGTAAAACAGGAACTTATCGTGCCCGCGCGCGCGCCCGCCATGCTCGTACTCAGGGACGGGACCGTGTTCCGGGGTGTTTCCATCGGCGTGGAAGGGCTGGCGGTCGGCGAGGTGGTGTTCAACACCGCGATCACCGGCTATCAGGAGATCCTGACCGACCCGTCGTACGCGCGCCAGATCGTCACTCTGACCTACCCGCACATCGGCAACACCGGCACCAACCCGGAAGACGTGGAATCCGATCGCGTCTATGCGGCCGGGCTGGTGATCCGCGATCTGCCGCTGGCGGCGAGCAACTTTCGCAAGACGCAGGATCTGCCCGACTACCTGCGGGCACAGAACGTGGTCGCGATCGCCGATATCGACACGCGCAAGCTGACGCGCCTGCTGCGCGAAAAGGGCGCGCAGGACGGGGCGCTGTTCGCGGCGCCCAAAATCACCAAGGTGGACGAGGCGAAGGCGCTGGCGGCCGCGCGCGGTTTCCCGGGACTCGCGGGCATGGATCTCGCCAAGGTCGTGAGCGTGGCGAAGTCCTACGCCTGGGACGAGACGACCTGGGTGCTGGGCAAGGGCTACGGCCGGCAGGAGGCGCCGAAGCATCATGTTGTCGCCTTCGATTACGGTGTCAAGCGCAACATCCTGCGCATGCTGGCCGCCCGCGGTTGCCGCATCACCGTGCTGCCTGCACAGGCCAGCGCGGAAGAGGCGCTCAAGCTCAAGCCCGACGGCGTGTTCCTGTCCAACGGCCCCGGTGACCCGGAGCCCTGCG
>CAZXNF010000809.1:0-1233 GCA_964641785.1 uncultured Streptomycetaceae bacterium
GTCATGAGTTGCGGACAGCGTAGCGTAAAACGACCACGCCGTTGCCGAACCGACGCTGCTCGACGAGCTCCAGGTTCATCCGCACACCATCTGGGAAGAACCGCTTGCCGCCGCCCACTACCACGGGGTTGATGATCATCTGGAACTCGTCGACAAGTCCGCTGCGAATCGCTTGTGCGGCAAGGTCAGGACCGTCAACGGTGATGTCGTGCTGGGCGTCTGCGTTGAGGCGCCGGACCGCGTCGGGATCGAACTCCCGCTCGATCCGCGTCCGCGCACTCCGCGGCTTGGCGAGGGTCCGCGAGTAGACTATTTTCTCGGCCGCCTGCCACTGCCGCGCCCAGTCGCGAATGAAGTGCGGTTGGTCGGGAATCGTGAGCGCCGTCTCCCAGAAGACCATTGTCTCGTACATCCTCCGGCCGTAGGTAGGTGCTCACCGACGACGCGAGCTCGTTGATGTAGGAGTGCACGCCTTCGTCCTCGGGAGCGCCCCAGCCAAAGCGGCCGTGCTCGTCCTCGGTGTAACCATCCAGCGACGTGATCATGCCGTAGATCAACTTGGCCATGCATCTCTCCTTTCTTCGGTGGCATTCGCCTAACGTTCGCGTGCGGCGGCGGCGGATATTGTTCGGCGTTCGGCACAGACTTGTTCGAGCGAACGGGCAAATGGCGAGACGTGCGTTTTTGCGGTCAGACGTCAGAGTTGATCTGCAGCGGAACGCAATAGGACGCTCGGGGCGAGCGCATACCAGCTCCGCTGACTGCTCAAACGCGGGTGTGGCCTCCGGCAGAGCGATGCGAGCACCAACGAGTCGCGTCACCGCATCAGCAAGGCCGTGACGATGGACCCCAGTAGCGCGCCCAAGCCAGCCCCCGCGCCCAATAGCAGCAAACCGCGCCGCCGGGCCGCCCGCGCCCCGCCAGCATTGCGCGGGGCGCCAAGCCATACCTCCGCGAGCGAACAGGTGTGCGTGCTTCCCCAGCCGTCGCTGAGCTCGACAGACTGGCTCGCGGCGTCGTAGCCTACGACGGTGCACGTCCAGGGCCCCCACCACGGCCAGCTGCAGACGACTCGTGCGCCCGGGATAAGGGAGCACGGCCAAAGCTGGTCCGGCGTGACGAGATGCTCACTTCCACGTAAGAAGCGAACGCGCGCGCTGTCCGCCGAAATCGACAGCACAAGGGATCAGCACGGGCCGCAGCCCGGCCTGGTCGTTCCTGCGGGTCGGGTTG
>CAZXNF010000810.1:0-1228 GCA_964641785.1 uncultured Streptomycetaceae bacterium
ACGATGGACATCGCGCGCTCCGAACCCCTTGCGCGCGAACTTCACCAGATGCCCGCCGAGACGTTGGTGCGATGGTTGATCGAGTGGCGCGAGGAACCGTTCACGCAGGTTGATCGCCAATTATGTGTAGCCTATCCGCCGCACGTCATCGGACCCGAGCGTCTGCCCGTCCTTTTGCGGCGCAAGGGTCAGGCGCAGCTTCGCGAAATGCCACGCGTCTTCGCCGCGCTAGCCGAATGCGGACTTCCCATGGAGCCGATCTTCTGCGGCGGCACGAAGCGCGCGATGCAAGAACGCGAGCAGTGGGCCTCCGGCTGCAATTTCCTGGCATTGCGTCCCGGTGCGGTGGCATCGTATGCACGAAACGAGGCGACCCTTCGAGAGATGGAGCGCCCGGGATTCACCATCGGGTCGGGCGATGCTCTCCTGACCGGCCAACATCGGATCGCCGACGACGAGCGCGCCGTCATCACCTTTCAGGGGAGTGAATTGGTGCGCGGGGGTGGCGGGCCGCGCTGCATGACGTGGCCCATCGAGCGGGACGACGCGTGGGGCTGAGAGGGGTCGAGAGTCGCCTGCCCGAGTCGGAACTTGTGCTCCGGGCTCGGCGCGCGCTCGCCGACGGCTCGCTCGATGCCGTTACTCTGATGGAGCGCGTCTGTGCGCTGCCTAAAGCGCCGCAGCAAATCGCCGAGCGATTGGCGGCGGCACTCTTTACCCGCCACGCCGATTTTTCGCGCGATGCCGACGGACGGTGGACGCTGCTGGTAGCACACGTGGAGGCCGATCGCGCCACCGACGTGGCCGTTCCAACCGTCGCGCACCAGACGCTGCGCGACGTCAGCTATCTGTCGAGCGACGACGTCCCGCTGCGATCGTTGCGCTACGCCGTGGTCGACGTGGAAACCACGGGCACCTCGCCAACCACCGGCGACCGGGTGACCGAGATCGCCATCGTGCACGTGGATGGAGGCGACATAACGGCGGTGTACGAAACGCTGGTGAACCCCGAACGGCCGATACCGTCCGCCATTGTCGCCCTCACCCAGATCACGTCGGACATGGTGCGCGCGGCTCCGCGATTCGCCGCCGTGGCGGCCGACGTCGTGGGGCGCCTTCGCGAGCGCGTGTTCGTCGCGCACAACGCGCAGTTCGACTGGCGCTTCGTTTCGCACGAAGTGACGCGCGCCTGCGGGCTGCAGCTGACGGGCGATACGCTGTGCACCGT
>CAZXNF010000811.1:0-1224 GCA_964641785.1 uncultured Streptomycetaceae bacterium
CGGCGGGCTGCGTGCTGGCGCTCGGCCAGGGGCTGCGCCACGTCATCGACGCCGGCTTCGGCAGCGGGGATCAGAATCTCCTCAACCAGGCGCTCGGCGCCGTCGTGGGCGTGGCGGCGCTGCTGTCGGTGGCGACCTGGCTGCGTTTCTATCTGATGATGAGCATCGGCGAGCGCGTGATCGCCGATCTGCGCAACACGGTGTTCGACCATGTGCTGGCGCTCTCACCGGCTTTTTTCGACGGCGCGCGCACCGGCGAGGTCGCCTCGCGGCTGACCAACGACACCGAGCAGATCCGGCAGGTCATCGGTTTCGGCTTCTCGATGCTCCTGCGCAACGGCCTGATGGCGGTCGGTGCGCTGGCGATGCTGTTCGCCGCGAGCCTGAAACTCGCCGCGCTGATCGTGCTGGGCGTGCCGGCGGTGCTGATCCCCATTCTGGTCATTGGCCGGCGCGTGCGGCGGCTGTCGCGGTCCAGCCAGGACCGGGTGGCCGACGTCTCCGCGCACGTGGACGAAGCGCTGCATGAAGTGCGCACGGTGCAGGCCTACGGCCATGAAGCCCGCACCCGCGAACACTTCAATCGCGCGACTTACGCCGCGCGCGATTCGGGTGTGGACCGCGTGCGCGTCAAGGCCTGGCTCATCTCGCTGACGATGCTGATTGCCTTCAGTGCGGTCGGTGCCATCCTGTGGGTGGGCGGCCACGACGTGATCGCCGGCCGCATCACGGCCGGGCAGTTGTCCGCATTCGTGTTCTACGCCGTCGTCGTCGCCAGCGGCGTCGGCACGGTCTCCGAGGTGTGGGGCGAAATCCAGCGCGCGGCGGGCGCCACCGAACGCCTGTTCGAGCTGCTCGATACCGTGCCGGATCTCGCGCCCGCGCCGCCGCCGATCCGGCTGCCCGGGCGCGTGGTCGGTGCGGTGCGCTTCGACGAGGTGAGCTTCGCGTATCCGACCCGGCCGGATGTTCTCGCCCTCGGGCCGGTGTCCTTCGCGGTCAATCCGGGCGAACGGGTGGCGCTGGTCGGGCCTTCCGGCGCGGGCAAGACGACCGTATTCGCGCTGCTGCTGCGCTTCTACGATCCCGCCAGCGGACGCGTGCTGATCGACGGCGCCGATCTGCGTCACTGCGCCGCACGTCACGCGCGTCGCAGTGACGCAGATCGGCGCCGTCGCTCAGCACGCGTCCGCTGGCGGGATCGTAGAAGCGCAGCAGCAGCGC
>CAZXNF010000812.1:0-1222 GCA_964641785.1 uncultured Streptomycetaceae bacterium
CCGATGGGATTCGGGCGGTACTTGGTGCGCTGGGCGAACACGCCGAGTTCCGGCGCATCCGCCTGTCCGCGTGGCCGACGGTGCAGGTGCTGCGCCGGATCGAATTGCGCGCGGTCGAGCACGAAGGTCACGATGACGTGCGAGAAGTCCTCGAGCCGCTTCAGGCCCGGTACGTACGCCGGATCGAGCTCGATGACCGATTCGATGCGCGCCCAGCCGCCCTGCGACATCTGGTTCTGCGGGGAGCGGACGGTGCCGATGGACTGCAGCGTAAACGTTTGGGCCATGTAGAAAATCGGGATGGAGACAACGCGCGGATCAGTCCAGCCGCACGCCCGCCGCCTTGACGGCAGCAGAGTACTTCACGATATCGCTGTTGATCTGCGCGGCGAACTGCGCGGGTGTGCCGCCGATGACTTCCGCCCCGAGGGTGGTGAGCCGCTCGGCGGTTTCCGGCAGCTTGAGGATGCGGTTCGTTTCCTGGTTGATCTTCGTCACGATCGGTGCGGGCAGTCCGGCGGGACCGAGAATGCCGTACCACGGGATTACCTCGAACGCGGCCAAGCCCGATTCCTTCATCGTCGGTACGTCCGGCAGCGCGCCAGAGCGTTGCGGCGTCGTCACGGCCAGCGCGCGCAAGCGACCCCCGCGCACGTGCTGCACGGCGGCCGGCATGTTGGCGAACAGGAAGCTGATCTGCCCGCCCATCAGGTCGGTGACCGCCGGGCCGTCCCCCTTGTAGGGCACGTGCACGGTCTTGAGGCCCTCCGCGGTATTGAACATTTCCCCCGCGAGATGCCCGGAGGCGCCGACGCTCGCGGAACCGAACGTGAGTTGCCCCGGCTTCGTCTTCGCCGCGGCCACGAGGTCCTTGACGCTCTTCACCGGCGACGCAGCGCTCACGACCAGCAGCAGCGGCACCTGCGCCACGAGGACGATCGGCGTGAAGTCCTTGACCGTGTCGTGCGGCATCTTCGTGTAGAGCCCGACGTTGATGGCGTGCGAGCCATTGGTCGCCATTACCAGGGTGTAGCCGTCGGGCGCCGCATGGGCGACCATGTTCGAGCCGATGTTGCCCCCGGCGCCGGGCCGGTTGTCGATCACGACCTGCTGCCCCCACGCCTCGGTGAAGCGCTGGCCCAGCAGGCGGGCAAGGATGTCCGTTGCGCCGCCGGGCGCATAGGGCACGACCATGCGGATCGGCTTGGTCGGATAGGCCTGC
>CAZXNF010000813.1:0-1221 GCA_964641785.1 uncultured Streptomycetaceae bacterium
CGAGATGGGCCATTACCGTCACTACATGCAGAAGGAAATCTTCGAGCAGCCGATGGCCGTGGCCAACACGCTCGAGATGGTGACCAACGCAGGCTCCATCGTGCCGCAACTGTTCGGCGCGGAGGCCGAAGGCGCGTTCCGCGAGGCGACCGGCGTGCTGATCCTCGCCTGCGGCACCAGCTATCACGCGGGCATGGTGGCGCGGTACTGGCTGGAGGGCGTGGCGGGCATTCCCTGCCAGGTCGAGATCGCGAGCGAATACCGCTACCGCGAGTCGGTGCCGGATCCAAAAACACTGATCATCACGATTTCGCAGTCCGGCGAAACCGCCGACACGCTGGCTGCGCTTCAGCATGCAAAGGCACTCGGGCATCGGCATTGCCTATCCATCTGCAACGTCCCGGAATCGGCGCTGATCCGTGCCTCCAACCTGCGCTTCCTGACGCGGGCGGGGCCGGAAATCGGCGTCGCCTCCACCAAGGCCTTCACCACGCAACTGGCCGCGCTGGTGCTGCTGACGATGACGCTGGCGAAAGTGCGCAAGCGACTGACGCCCGAGCGTGAAGGCGAATTGCTGCAGTTGCTGCGCCACCTGCCGACGGCCCTGCAGAACGTACTGCACACCGAACCGCAGGTGAAAATGTGGGCGGAGGATTTCGCGCCCCGCCACCACGCCCTGTTCCTTGGCCGTGGCATCCACTGGCCTATCGCCATGGAAGGCGCGCTGAAACTGAAGGAAATCTCGTACATCCACGCCGAGGCCTACGCCGCGGGCGAACTCAAGCACGGGCCGCTTGCGCTGGTGGACCGTTTCATGCCGGTGGTGGCGATCGCGCCGAATGATGCGTTGCTGGAAAAGCTCAAGTCGAACCTGCAGGAAGTCCGCGCGCGTGGCGGCGAACTGCACGTACTGGCCGACCAGGACACGCGCATGACGCCTGCCGAGGGCATGCACGTCATCCGCATGCCCGACCATGCGGGGATGCTGTCGCCGATCCTGCACACCATCCCCCTGCAACTGCTGGCGTACCACGCGGCGGTGGAGCGCGGGAACGACGTCGATAAACCGCGCAACCTGGCCAAGTCGGTCACCGTCGAGTAAACGGTATCAAACATTCATGGCACTACCTTTAAGGCTCCTTCCCCTGCTTGCGGGGGAAGGCTGGGATGGGGGCGAGGGTTTTTTGCCCCCTCCCCAACCCTCCCCCGCGCTGCGCGCCA
>CAZXNF010000814.1:0-1219 GCA_964641785.1 uncultured Streptomycetaceae bacterium
GGGCGTTGCCTTCCCGGGTGGTGTAGCGGATGTTCAGCGCGTACTTGTTGGCGCTGACTTCGGGGACGCAGGCGTAATCGCGCGAGAGGCGGATGCGCAGCATCTGCGCGACCCGGCCGGCCATCATCTGCTGGTAGACGCCCTGTTCCGCGCGCTCGTTGGTCGTGCGCCCGCTCTCGCGCAGGATGCGCAGCACGATGGCGATGCCGTCGCGGATCGGCAGGAAGGACGTGATCCAGCCTTCAAGGTCGCGCCGTCGGCCATCGACGCCGGTGTTGAGCCAGTAGTGGTACGAAGGCAGGTCGAACTCGCAGACGCCGCCGGGGATGCCGGTGCGCTGCTTGATGCTCATCAGCCATTCGTTCTCGCGCAGTTCCTGCCCGGCCTTGCCGGAAACCTGGAAGAGCTTGGACGAGACCCGATCGATCTCCCACACCACCTTGTCGAGTGCTTCTTCGGAGACTTCGGGGTTGTCGCGCAGGGCTTCCAGCGTCTGCTTCTGGCGCTCGAGTTCCTGCAGCAGGTCGGACTTGAGGTCCGCGCGGCCCGAGACTTCGAGAATCTCGAACAGGTTGATGAGGGCGACGTGGTGTTCGTGCGGGTCGTCGCGGCCCATGAAGTAGTGGGTGCGTTCGAACAGGTCTTCCAGGCGCAGCAGGGTGCGGATGCGCTCGGACAGTGGGTATTCGTAGCTAATCACGGCGCGCGGACTCTATACGTGACGGCTGGGCGAGTGGCCGGAGTGAGTAGGGGCGTGATGACGTGTAGGCGTGTAGGCGCGTCGGCTCAGGCGGCTCGAAAGCCGGGCCAGAATGCCCCAAAACCCGAAAAAAATAAAGGGGTTAACGCGGCTTTTTCGCGTGCGCAAGCGTGCGGTAGCGGGCATCCAGCGCGCCCACCTGCGGCACCAGCGCTTCGCGCGGGCCGTCGTTGGTGATGAGGTCATCGGCCATGGCGAGGCGCGCCTCGCGGCTCGCTTGCGTCGCCATGATGGCCCGCACCTCCGGCTCGGTGAGCCCGCTGCGCTGCACCACCCGCGCGACCTGCAGCGCTTCCGGGCAATCGACCACCAGGATGCGGTCGGCTTGCTGCGCGTAGGCGCCGTCGGGCGCCAGCAGCGGCACGACCAGCAGAACATAGGGTGCCGCCGTTTCCGCCGCGGCGCGGGCCAGGGCCTCCGCGCGGATCATGGGATGCAGGATCGCCTCGAGGCGGGCTT
>CAZXNF010000815.1:0-1218 GCA_964641785.1 uncultured Streptomycetaceae bacterium
GCAACGAATGCACCAGCACGCCGTCGCAGGTCTCGATCGCGACCTTGGCCAGGTACTCGTGGGAGCGGTGCATCGGGTTGCGCGTCTGGAAAGCCGCCACTTTCGACCAGCCCAGCCGCGCGAACTCGGCGCGGGTCTCCGCGGGCGTCATGAACAACGCGCCGTAGCGCGCCCTGAAGCCGCCGTCGGACAGTACCTTCACCGGGCCGGCGAGGTTGAACTCCCCCTGCGCCATGACCATCTTCACGCCAGGGTGCGCGTGGTCGGTGGTCCTGAACACCGACGCGCACTCGTGCGCCTTGTCGATCCGGTATTTCTCGGTCACCCGCAGGACCGCGAGACATTCACCGCCCTCGGGATCCTCCAGCGCGACGTCGTTGCCGACCTCGATCGAACCGGCAGCGCCCGCGTCGGCCGACAGCGTGATCGGGATCGGCCAGAACAGGCCGCCGGCCGTGCGGTAGCCGTCACAAACGCCTTGCCAGTCCGCGTGGGTCATGAACCCGTCGAGCGGCGTGAAGCCGCCGATACCGAGCATGATGAGATCGCCCCGCTCGCGCGAGGACACGACCAGCCGGTGCAGCGTGCGGGCGCGATCCTGCTCCGCCGCCAGTTCCTTGCCTGCGAGCAGTAGCGGCCGCAGCGGCCCGCCTCCATGGGGTGAGACCAGTTCCTTCACGTGTTCCTCCGGGGTCGTGCCGTTATTGGGATACCGCCAATACAGAATGCAGAATGATGCGCGGCCGCCCCTCGGCTGATCCTCCCGGGGCGGACCATGCCGTCGAGCGACTGAATCATAGACCAGCGACGGCGCCTTGAACACGGAGAACCCGGGCCTTTGGAGGCCATCCGGCAGGTCTTCCCTTCCCGCGTGAACGATCACAGGCCGTTTAACCCTTTTCGGGCCATCCCACCGTTTAACCCGGTCAAGGCGGCCGCACCCGGCCGTTCAAACTGGAGACGAACATGCTGATGCCCTCGCGCCTGACAGCCCTTTCCTTCGCGGTCGCCGCGGCCGTTGCCCCGGCTGCGAACAGTCAGAACGTAACCGACCCGACGGCTGCCCCCGGCATGGGCACCGCCCTCACCATCTACAGCACCGCCCAACCCGGTGCAATCCCGCCCGAACTGTACCGCGGCGGAGGCAACCGCGGCGCCAGCGTGCCCGGTTACGGTGTCGTGCGCGCCGAGCGCGAACTGAAAGACCGCGTTGCCAGG
>CAZXNF010000816.1:0-1217 GCA_964641785.1 uncultured Streptomycetaceae bacterium
CGGGCGGCGTGGGCGCGCGGATCGCGACGAGCCGTTATTTCCAGCTCCGCTACGTGGCGCCGCTCGCGCTGCTGGTGCTCGCCATGGCCGGCGCCGGCTATTGGCAGATCACGACCAATGATTTGGCGGACATCGATGCGTCGCTGCTGTCCAGCGACCTGCCGATCGATGCTTACCTGGACCAAGGGTTCGACCAATGGCTCAAGCGGCCCGCGCACTGATCCTGCTCGCGGCGCTCGCGCTGCCGGCGCTCGCGCCGGTGGCGGCGGCCGCGGCCGCAAGCGTCCCGCCGGCCGCCAAGGCTGCGCCGGCGGTGCGGCCGACGTGGGCCGAGCTGTCGGCACCCCAACGCGCCGCCCTCGCGCCGCTCGCTGAGGATTGGGAGCTGTTCGACGCCGCCCGGCGCAAGAAATGGGTGGCGATCGCCGACCGCTATCCGACGATGAAACCCGACGAGCAGGCGCGCCTGCAGGCGCGCATGAAAGCTTGGACCAGCCTCTCGAAAGCCGAACGCCAAGCCGCGCGCGAGCGCTACAAGCTCATCAAGCAACTGCCGCCGGACGAACGCCGGCAGATGCAGGCGCGCTGGGAAGAGTACCAGCGCACTCTCGCCGCCCAGCGCGCCACCGAAGAGGCGGTGCCGGCAGGCGGGCAGGCCCAGTAGCGCCCCCGCGGTGACGGCGCCCGCCGTTTCTTCCCCGTCCTCGCGCGCCCCCGTCCGATCCACCGCCCAACTGGCGGGCCTGCCGCGGCGGATAGCGTCCCTCGTCTACGAACTGGTGCTGGTCATCGCCTTGGTGATGGCCGCCGGCGCCATCGCGCTGCCCCTCGCCAGTCTGCTCGATCCCGCGCTGACGCGTCCCGTGTTCCGCCTGCTGGCGCTGGCCGCGCTGGGCGCGTACTTCGTTTACTGCTGGTGCCATGGCGGCCAGACGCTGTCGATGAAAACCTGGCGCCTGCGGCTGGTGCTGGCCTCCGGGGAACCGCTCGCGCAGCGTGATGCCTGGCGCCGCTTCGTGTTCGCCGTGCCCTGCGTGGCCGGGTGCGGACTGGGTTATCTGTGGGCGCTCGTCGACCGCGAACACCAGTTCCTGCAAGACCGGCTGGCGGGGACCCGGATCATCAGGGTCGAGGATGCAGGACTGAGGACTGAGGACTGAGCGACGGTTCCTGAGTCCTGACCACTTAGTCCTTTTCTCTTAGCGTCGTTCCACCCA
>CAZXNF010000817.1:0-1213 GCA_964641785.1 uncultured Streptomycetaceae bacterium
CCATGAACACCGGCAGCAGGCTGTGGATCATCTCCGACGACACGTCCATCAGCAGGCTGACGAAGCCGAGCACCCACACGGCGCGGGGGATGGGAGGATGGGCGTTCATGCGCGGATGGCGGGCGGCAGCATAAACGGCACTCTAACCCGATCGGCGCCCCGCGGCGGGCGCAAAGCCCGATAATGGAGCCCCCTCCCATCGGCGCGTTTGCCCGCGCCCGCCATGAAAATTCCCGCCCGCCTCCAGCCTTTGCTCGAAGACGGCCTGATCGACGCCGTCGTCCGCCAGCTGAAAAGCGGCAAGGAGGCCATGGTCTTTGCCGTTCGCTGCGGCGACGAGATCCGCTGCGCCAAGGTCTACAAAGAGGCCAACAAGCGCGCCTTCCGCCAGGCCGTGGATTACACCGAGAACCGCAAGACCAAGAACAGCCGCCGCGTGCGCGCCATGGAAAAGCGCACCAAGTACGGCCGCAAGGCGCAGGAAGAGGCGTGGCAGAGCGCGGAAGTGGATGCGCTCTATCGTCTTGCCGCCGCCGGCGTGCGCGTGCCCACCCCGTACAATTTCCACGAGGGCGTGCTGCTGATGGAGATGGTGACGGACGCCGAAGGCGAACCCGCGCCGCGGCTGGACGACCTGGAATTCACGCCCGAAGACGCCCGCCTGCACCACCGCACGCTGATGACGCAGGTGGTGCGCATGCTGCTCGCCGGCGTGGTACATGCCGACCTCTCCGAGTTCAACGTGCTACTCGATGCCACCGGCCCCGTCATCATCGACCTCCCGCAAGCGGTGGACGCCGCGGGCAACAACCACGCCAAGGACATGTTGGAACGCGACGTCGGCAACATCACCCACTACTTCGGCCGCTACGCGCCCGAGCTGCTGACCACGGAATACGGCAAGGAGATCTGGTCGCTCTACGAGCGTGGCCTGCTGACGATGGACGTGCAACTCAGCGGTCGCTTCGAGCAGGAACTCAAACCCGTGGACCTGGAGAGCGTCGTGAACGAGATCGAGGACGCGAAGTTCGAAGAGGCGGCGCGGCGGCTACGGATGACCGAGCAGTAGAAGGAAGTCCCCCTCCCTTGCGCAGCGGGGGAGGGCTGGGGAGGGGGCAATGGTTTGAACGCACAGCACCAGAGCAAGTCACCGGTGCCCCCATCCCGGCCTTCCCCCGCAAGCAGGGGAAGGTGAGAATGGACTACGCACTAT
>CAZXNF010000818.1:0-1211 GCA_964641785.1 uncultured Streptomycetaceae bacterium
TCCTCGGCGTCATGCTGTTCGGCATGAACCGCGTGCCGGGCTGGATGCACGTCACGGCTACGGTGCTGGTGGCCGCCGGCACCAGCCTGTCGGCGTTCTGGATCCTTGCGCTTAATTCCTGGATGCACACACCCGCCGGGCACATCATGGCGGACGGCCAGTTGATCGCCGGCGACTGGCTGGAGGTGATCTTCAATCCGTCGTTTCCGTACCGGTTCACGCACATGATGCTGGCTTCCGGGCTGACGGCGTCCTTCGTCGTCGCCGGACTGTCGGCATGGCGCCTGCTCAAGGCGCCCGGCGACACGGGTGCCGCGAAGACCCTGCGCACGGGCGCGATGCTCGCGGCGATTCTGATCCCGGTGCAGATGTTCGTCGGCGACCAGCACGGCCTCAACACGCTGGATCATCAGCCCGCCAAAATCGCGGCCATCGAAGCCCTCTGGGAAACGGAACGCGGCGCGCCGCTGGTGCTATTCGCGATCCCCAACGAGGAACAAAAGCGCAACGACTACGCGATCACGATTCCGCGCGGCGCGAGCCTGCTCCTCACGCACAGCCTCGATGGCGAACTGAAAGGCCTCGATCACTTCGGCACGGATGCCCCGCCGGTCCTGGTGCCCTTCTTCGCATTCCGCGTGATGGTGGGTGTGGGGGTGCTGATGCTGCTACTCGCTTGGACCGGCGTGTGGCGCCTGCGCAAGGGCGCGACCGCACCCCGCTGGCTGCTGTGGAGCTTCGCTGCCTTTACGTTTTCCGGCTGGGTGGCAACACTCGCGGGCTGGCTGGTGACGGAGATCGGACGCCAGCCCTGGCTCGTCACCGGCGTGCTGCGTACGGCGGACGCCGTCGGGCCGATTTCGGGGGCGCAACTGGGCGCCAGCCTGATGGGCTATGTCATCACCTACGCCATGATGCTGGCGGCTTACATGGTTGTCATCACGCGCATCGCCGGCACGGGCAGCGGTGAGGAGATCGAGCCCAAGCTGTCACCGGTCGCGCAACTGAAGCCCGAAGGCTCGCGGTGATGACGATCGACCTGCCGCTCATCTTCGCCGGGTTGATGGGCCTGTCCATCCTGCTGTACGTCGTGCTCGACGGCTACGATCTCGGCGTCGGCATGCTGATGCCGGCGGCCAGCGCGGACGAGCAGAGTCTGATGGTGAGTTCCATCGGCCCGTTCTGGGACGCCAACGAGACCTGGCTGGTGC
>CAZXNF010000819.1:0-1209 GCA_964641785.1 uncultured Streptomycetaceae bacterium
AGCGAACAGATGTCGTTACTGCAGGAGATCAAATGACTACGACCCCATTTATACGACCCTCCCCCGCGCTGCGCGCAAGGGAGGGGATCTGCGAAAAATTGCTTAAGTAAGTGCCATTCGACTCTGACCCCATTTAATGATGAAGCGGGAAACGTCAGGCAACCGAAGCGAACAGAGGTTGTTGCTACAGGAGAGCAAATGAATACGAGCCCATTTATCAGGCACGCCGCATTGGGGGCACCGAAATGACCCTGCAGTTCGGCCTCTTCGACTACATCATCATCGTGGTCTTCTACGCGCTCGCAGCCACGGTGCTGCTGTTCGCATGGCTATGGCTGCGGCGCTGGTGGTCTTGGAGGCTGGTGATCGTGCCAGTGGCGCTTGCGGCATTGATAGCCCCTTGGGCGGATGAAGTGTGGATTGCGTGGCGGTTCGGGCAGCTTTGCAAGGATGCTGGTGTGCATGTCTATCGTCAAGTCGAGGCCGACGGGTACCTAAATGCGACAAGTGAATCGCCTTACTCGAATTTGAAGCCAGTTCTTGTGGTCAAGCCCAGCGAAGTCGCTCGCTTTGACAAAGAAGGATTTAAATTTGTCGAATACCTGCTGCAAGGAGGAAAGGTGTGGCGCACGGAACGCGTTCCGGAAGGGTTATGGAGGAACATGAGTGACCATCCGAAGGCCCGCTACCACTACAAATTCGCCGATCCGCGGCAAGAAGTCCCTATAGGACTAAAAATCGAGAAACGAGAAGTCTTGGTGGTTGATGCGCAGACCAATGACGTCATCGCTAGAGAAATTGGTTACAACCGCTACCCCGCTTGGGTGCAGCGACTTTGGATAGGTTCTTTTGGAAGTGGCTTGGTGCAGTGCCCGGACCCGGGTAAAGGGCCTCCACGCGAGCATTTGCCTACCGCGGCCGTCAAACCCGTTCGATAGACATGAGGGATCGCAAACATGCCGTCGCCTTCTAGCTTGGGCTACTACGAATACGCCAAACTTGCGAGCGCAGCCTACATCAGACTGGAAAGTGAGCCGACTTACGCTGGCGGCCGGGTCGCTTTCCAGGCGAATGGACAAGCACGCCTTCCCCTCGCCCTGGCGAATCAAACGTTCAACGAAAACTCTTCCGAAGCTATAGCCAGCGGCCAATCTGTCTGGACCATCCCCAATTTCGGCCCCGACCGCAACGGTTACTTCGGAAACGACC
>CAZXNF010000820.1:0-1204 GCA_964641785.1 uncultured Streptomycetaceae bacterium
TCTTTCCAGGCAGAAGGACCGATTCAAGACAAACGATTGCTTCGCTGTTCATGCTCCGTCTATGAACCTCTGCCGATGCCTTGAGCCGCTCGTATACTTCGTCAGGAATGCTCTTGAGTGTGAGAGTTGCTGTCATCAAAGCCTCCAAAAGGACCCATTATGGTTCCACCGCTTCACCTGGTCAAGCCGAGACCTAACCCCTCGTATATGGACTCCTCCCAACAAGGAAGAGACTGATCGATAGTTTTGGCGGTTGGGTAAAGCCTGCAGTCGCGCATTGACGTCACTGCGCCGGCATCGTGAGTGGGCGCTGTGTGGCCCGTGCCGACATGGAATCTGCGAACACCGAAGCGCAAATCGTTACAAACGGCTGCAAGCGAGCCGGAAGAGTTATCGGCGTTGGCGGTGGCGTGGGCCTGCACGCGCTGGCCGGGCCCGGTGCTGACGGCGGGCGGCTGGCTGTTCGTTGCCGGGACGGTGGTGTTCTCGGGAAGTCTCTACGCGCTCGCCCTCAGCGGCGTGCGCTGGCTGGGCGCGATTACGCCCCTCGGAGGACTGGCGTTTCTGGCGGGCTGGCTGTGCCTGGCGTGGACCGCCTGGCGGGCACCGACGTAAACCGGTCAGGCGCGCTTGCGCACGCAGAACTGGTACATCCCGAAGAAGGTCGAGGGGTGTTCCCGCTCGAAGGTTTCCCAGTTGCCGAGTGAGGTCATGGCGGGATCGTCGGGGAAGCGCTTGCGGTAGGCCACGGCCATCGCGGGCAGCTGGAGCATGAAACCGAGGAACTCGAGCTTGAGCGTGGCCAGGCTCCCGGCGATGTTGCGCGGCGTGAACAGATGCTCCTGCACGTTGAACAGCAGGTCACGGCAACTGCTGGTGCTGTGGAAATCGAATCCGGTGAGTTCCTCCAGCGGCAGGCCGCTGTCCCCCGCAAGCAATGCCTGCCGGGCCAGGCGGATGCCGTCCACCGTCGGCGGATAGCCGCGCTGTTTGATGAACTCGCGCGCGGCGGTGATGCTGCGCCGGGCGGTGCGACTGTAGAGGCCGATGAACAGGTAGCCACCCGGGCGCAGCAGATCGGTCAGCACGCGCCAGCCGGCCATGGGGTCCTGCATGTGGTGCAGCACGCCCATGCACTCGATGACGTCGAAGGACCGGGCCAGCGAGCCGAGTTTCAGGATGTCGGCCTGCAGGAATTCTAGAT
>CAZXNF010000821.1:0-1200 GCA_964641785.1 uncultured Streptomycetaceae bacterium
GATCAAGATCCGTGTCCTGTACGAATTCGATGACGAATTCGGCAAGACCGAACTATGCAGTTGGGCCGTCCAAGCGCGCAGCGTCGCGGCGGTCCGACGGCTGATCCAGGATGATCTTGGCCACGCCCTGCGGCGATCCGCCAAGCAGGCGGTCAAAAAACGCTTGCCGTCTGGGCAGCGATTCGACGGGACCCATGTGACCATCGATCTGGAGCCAGTACGGGGCGTCCCTTTGGAGGACCTGTTCCTGCTGCTGGCGATGGAGGAGGACCGTCCCGCGCTGATGGATGCCTTCGTCGCTCCTCCCCACGATCCCAGCGGAACGCCCAGCACGCTCAGGGCCATCCTTGCCCAGCACGGACGCCGACGCGACCACACGCCGCGGGACCTGGACCGGCATGCACGCTGCGGGAACCAACCATCAGGACCATCGGGTGCGCGGTCGGGGACGACGTAGGCGAGGCCCATCGCGTTTCCACCGCGTTGCCCACTGCTTGCAGCCCACGCACATCCGATAGCGTTTTTCCCATCTTGATCCACGGAGTTCCCGCCATGCCAGTGTTCGTTCAGCTCCCGGGGGAGCAGTCTTTCATGTGGACGGATCTGGCCCAGATGCGCTCGGTGCGCCTGCTGGCTAGTGATCTGCCGGGTCTCCTCACGTGGCTGCGCTGGGGCGGCAATCATCCTGACGCGGCTGGTCGTGCATGGCGCCTGCGGTTGTGCCAATCGTTGATCCGCGCGCAGCCATCCCTTCGCCAGCTTGGCATCAGCGCCGCGATCCTGAATGAAGATATTCCCGGCCTGAAGGAAGCCGCGTTGGTTCCCGCACACGACGGCGACCAAGACACCCTCGCCTCGCTCTGGCGCGTTCGCGACCACCTGCTCGCGGTCCCCAACCTGTGGTCTGGGTTACTGGAAGGCCATCCCCTTGGGATGCGGCACGCATCACCGGTGATGTCACCGATCATCAACCGCCTGACCACCGCCATCCTCGCTCATGCGGCGGAAGGCATCGCCACGCTGCGCCAGGTCGATCGGGCCATCACCCACGCCTGGGGCGGCGGCAGCGTGGAGTGGCGGCGGGTGAGGTGCGCCGAAAAGCGCAGGCCACGGTTGTTAAGCGTGCGACGCACGAAACGCCGGCGCCGCCCGCGACTGCGGCTGTCGGCACGAGCCGTGGCGGTGGCGTTGTGAAGGCGG
>CAZXNF010000822.1:0-1199 GCA_964641785.1 uncultured Streptomycetaceae bacterium
ATGCAAACTGATTTCAGGATGAAATAGTGAACAAATGTCTGAAACACGAATCTGAAAGGATAAAAAGATTTCACGGATTTTACCTACTGAAATCTGTGATTATGACAATAAGAACATTACTCACATTGAATTGAACGCCTTGCCAAATACTTCAATTATAAAACAATTATGACCCTTCGGTGTTTTTAATAGACTAATTCCACCTCTATTAATTCTCAACTTCACCCAAATAATAAAATAAAATGAAAGCCAGTTTAAATTCAATAAATCAAATTACAAACGCATTTTTTACCTTATTCTCATTCATCATTTTGATAAGTTTGAGCAGCTGCCAAGGCCAGGGTTTAAAGAAAAAATATGAAAGTAAAAATAAGAACAATCGCCATCGTCTATACGCCGCATCTGCGCCGCTCGGCAGCTCTTTTTGCCATAGTAATAGCACTCTCACTCTTTTTGTACGGCTTCTTCCTGCTTGAGGCGGTGGCGCATACTGCGTCGCGTACTCAAGCGCAGCATAAAATACGGCTTCTCACCTCACAGATGAGCGAGCTTGAACAGACCTATTTGGCTGCAACACGCACCATGACACGCGAGCGGGCAGGCGAGCTTGGGTTTGTAAGGCCAGCTTCGGTTGCTACGGTGTATGCAAGCGCGGGTCGCGAACTTTCGTTCAATACTCAATGATATAGGTTCATGAATCAAAAGTTCATTTCTCGCGTGCGCTTCATCACCATATTTTTTATTGCTATCGCCATTATGATAGCGGGGAGGCTCTATGTGCTGCAGGTGATGCGCGGCGAAACCTACCTGGCAAAGGCCGACTCGCAGTTTGTGGAGCCTGCGACCCCCCTCGTTGACCGAAACGGTATTTACTTTACCGACAAAGAGGGTAACCAGATCGTTGCCGCAACGCTTAAGACTGGCTATGCTTTAGCTATCAACCCCAAAAAAGTTGAAGATAGTCAGGCGCTCTTTGAGGCTATCAAAGATATCATCCCGCTTACGCGTGAGGTATTTTTGCAAAAGATTTCTAATAAAAATACCCAATACGTTTTGGTAGCGCAGCACTTAAGCGATGATGCAGGCGTAGCGCTAAGGAAGCAAAAGCTCCCCGGCCTTATTATCGAGCAGGATAGGTGGCGTTTTTATCCGGGCGGCGCGCTTGCTGCACAGACGATCGGTTTTGTTGCATATCGCGG
>CAZXNF010000823.1:0-1195 GCA_964641785.1 uncultured Streptomycetaceae bacterium
GTATTGAGCGGAATCCGCAGGACCCGCCCGGCACTCATCACTGAAAACTCAACGCTCCGAAGGAAAGATGGCGGACAAGATCAAGATTGCGCTGGCGGTGCTGTTGCTCGCTGCCGGCATCGGGGCGTTTTACTACTGGGAGCAGAGCCCGACGATCCTGCGCGTGGCGGCCGTACTGGCCGGCGCTGCAGCGGGGGCGGTGGTGTTCCTGACCAGCGCATCGGGCAAGGCGTTCCTGGTGTTCGCCCGCGAGTCGGTGGTGGAAACACGTAAGGTGGTGTGGTCGACGCGCGAAGAGACAGTCAAGTCCACGGGGGTCGTGTTTCTCTTCGTGGTGGTGATGGCGGTGTTCCTCTGGATCGTGGATGCGGGGTTGCTATGGCTGGTGCGATTGCTGATGGGGCAGGGGCAGTCATGAGCAAGAGATGGTACGTCGTGCATGCCTACTCGGGCTTCGAGAAAAGCGTTTCGCGTGTCCTCAAGGAGCGCATCGAGCGCTCGGGAATGCAGGACCGCTTCGGCCAGATCCTGGTGCCGGTCGAGGAAGTCGTCGAGATGAAGAGCGGCCAGAAGGCGATCTCGGAGCGCAAGTTCTTCCCCGGCTACGTGCTGGTGGAAATGGACATGGCCGACGACACTTGGCACTTGGTGAAGAACACCCCCAAAGTGACCGGTTTTGTGGGCGGCACGGCGACCAAGCCGACGCCGATCTCGGAGAAGGAAGTGCAGAACATCCTGCACCAGATCCAGGAGGGCGTGGAGAAGCCACGGCCCAAAGTGCTGTTCGAGGTGGGCGAGTCGGTGCGGGTCAAGGAAGGCCCGTTCACGGATTTCCACGGCAACGTGGAAGACGTGAACTACGACAAGTCGAAGCTGCGAGTGTCGGTCACGATTTTCGGGCGGTCGACCCCGGTCGAGCTGGATTTCAGCCAGGTCGAGAAGGCGTAACAGAGGATTTGCAGTTCCGGCATTAACGGTAGGCTGGTTGTTGTTTTAACGGGGAGGGCGGCGTAGAAGCGCAGTCCGTTTGCACCCACTTAAAGGAGTGTCATCGTGGCAAAGAAGATCGTCGGCTTCATCAAGCTGCAGGTGCCGGCAGGCAAGGCGAATCCTTCGCCGCCGGTGGGCCCGGCGTTGGGCCAACGCGGCCTGAACATCATGGGGTTCTGCAAGGCGTTCAATGCTCAGACCCAGG
>CAZXNF010000824.1:0-1193 GCA_964641785.1 uncultured Streptomycetaceae bacterium
ACGAACTGGATGAAGTTGAACTCGAATTGATCGAGTCGTTGGACGTTTCCGCCAACCGGCAGCGCAAGGTTGGGCAGGTACCGAAGGTTGGTGCGCAGAATCCACGGCGCGTCGCGCGTCGGCCGGATGTCCCAGCCGAACGTCAGGCCCGCGCGTACCATGCGGCGCGAGGCATCCGTCACCGCAACGCCTCGGTCGCGTTCCTGCATCGACAGCCACTCCTGCGACACGACCGGTCCGATGAACGGCACGAAGCCGTGATAGTCGAAGAGAAACTTGTACGCCTCCAGCGCGACGGAGCGACGACGGTTGCGCTGCTCGAAGTCGTATCCTGCGACATCGAATCGCGCCTGACGATACGCGAGGTTGACATGCGCGTCCGCGCCGTCAAAGTACCAACCAACTCCCAGGTCGAGCATCGGCGTACCGCGAGGGCGTGGCGGTAACCACGGACGCAGCACTTCGTTGTACCGACCATCTCCAACGAGAATGGGCGACGACAATCCGATCGCCAACGACGGGCCGCTCAGGCGCCCGGACTCGCGTAGTGCCGCCATGCGTCGCGCATTGGCCCCCGAGCGAACAGATGCCGCTGCGCCAAGCGTCGTCTCGAACGTGCGCGTGAGTCCGAGATGAAACGCGCTGCGCGGAATCTCAGCTTGTGCAAACGTTGATCGCGAGGTCGCATACGACGGTGTTGAGCCGGTACGATAGGTCCACCCCGCCTCGGCCAGCGTGCGCCCCGTGCGCCAGACGGCGCCAGCCTGTACGATCGGTCGCGGACGGAACTCCCGTGCGCCGTCGCCGAGGCTCACACTCAAGGTGCCAAGCCCACCGCCGACGAACGGCGACAGTGCACCGTCGCGCACGGCGATCGGGAAGTAGCGGCCACGCGTTTCAACGCCAGGCGTCACACGCGAACGGGTATCTCCAGAGCCACGTTCAGCGAACCCCAACGGGATGGCAACCGCGAAGTCCGCATGTCCCCAGAAGTGCAGTCCGCCGATGACGAGGCGCGGGGCGGCACGAAACGGCAGCGTCGCGTCTCCGATACGACCTTCACCAATGGCGTGAACGTCACCGCCGACAAACGTTTCGGCAAAACGAAATCGTCGTTCCGTCGAGTCGACGCGCGCCTGCGCGCCGAGGGGAAGTGCAAGGAAGAGGAGTCCGAGAATGCGCATCGGTTACCA
>CAZXNF010000825.1:0-1192 GCA_964641785.1 uncultured Streptomycetaceae bacterium
ATGCAGGAGCGCCAGGTCACGATCGCCGGCGAAACGCACAAGGTGCCCTCGCCCTTTTTCGTGATGGCGACGCAGAACCCGATCGAGACCGAAGGCACCTACCCGCTGCCGGAGGCGCAGGTCGACCGCTTCATGATGAAGGTGCTGGTCGGCTACCCGACCGAGGAAGAGGAATTCGTGATCGTCGAGCGCGTCACCGGCGCGGCCGCGCAGGTGACCGCCGTCGCCACCACCGAGCAGCTGACCGCGCTGCAGGCCGCGTGCCGCAAGAGCTACGTCGACCCCGCTCTGATCCAGTACGCGGTGCGCCTGGTCGCCGCGACACGCGACCCCGCGCGCTACGGCCTGCCCGACCTCGCCAAGTACCTTACGTTCGGTGCCAGCCCACGCGCCACGATCAACCTCATCGAAGGCGGACGCGCCCTTGGCTTCCTGCGCGGCCGCGATTACGTGCTACCCGAGGACGTGACCGACCTCGTTCCCGACGTGCTGCGGCACCGCCTGACGCTGTCGTACGAAGCGCTGTCCGACGGACGGACGCCCGACGACATTGTGATGAAAATCCTGCAGGCGATACCTGCACCGGACAAACCGCTCGACAGTCATGTTCAAGTCGCTTCGGTTTCGTAGGACGGCGGCGGCGCCCCTCCAGGTCGTCGCGCCGGCACCGGCTCCGCCGCGCATCGACCCCGAGACGCTGCTGCGGCGTCTTGAATGGGCGGTCATCCGCCGGCTCGACGGCCTGCTGCAGGGCGACTACCGCACGCTGTTCCGCGGTTTCGGCCTCGACCTCGCCGACCTGCGCGAGTACCAGGCCCACGACGACGTGCGCCACATCGACTGGAATGTCACCGCGCGCCTGCAGACGCCGTACGTGCGCGAGTTCCAGGAGGACCGCCACGTCGACGCCTGGTTCCTGCTCGACCTGACCGGCTCGGTGGACTTCGGATCGCAGGTGCGCAAGCGCTCGGTCTCGGCGGAATTCGTCGGCGTGCTCGCGCGCCTGCTCACGCGCTACGGCAACCGCGTCGGCGCGATCCTCTACCGCGGCCACGGCACCGACGCGCTGATTCCCGCGCGCGGCGGACGGCGCCACGTGCTGCATCTGCTCGACCGCATGACCCGGCCGGGCGGCGCGCCGCCGGCCGGCGGCACCGAAACGAACCTGAAGGAACTACTGGACCACGCGCAG
>CAZXNF010000826.1:0-1191 GCA_964641785.1 uncultured Streptomycetaceae bacterium
AATGGGTAATGGGTAATGGGTAATGGGTAATGGGTAATGGGTAATGGGTAATGGGGGAGACACTACGTGCGGAGGATGGTTTACTTGTCACCTATTACTCATCACTCATTACCCATCACTGCCGTCAGGCCCTTGGCGCTTCCACCTTCGCCAGCAGCGCCGTCAGGATCGCATCGGCGTCCTGGCCCTCGATTTCGAGTTCCGGCGACGGCGTCAGCCGGTGGCGCAGCGCCGGCAGCGCCATGCGCTTCACGTCGTCCGGTGTCACGAAATCGCGCCCGGCGAGCAACGCGACCGCGCGCGCCGCGCGGATGAGCGCGATGCCGCCGCGCGGCCCCGCGCCCGAGGCCACACCGTTCCACGTCCGTGTCGCGCGCACGATGCGCACGGCGTAGTCGTGCACGGCGTCATCCACCCGCACCCCTGCGGTGATCTGCTGCAGCATGAGCACCTGGGCCGGCTTGATGAGCGTGGCGACCGCATCGACGTTGAGCTTCTCGCCGACCGTGCCGGTAGTCACCTGCCGCACCAACGCCGACTCCTGCGCCGCGTCCGGGTAGGCGATCTTCACCTTGAGCAGGAAGCGGTCGAGCTGTGCTTCGGGCAGCGCATAGGTGCCCTCATGTTCGATCGGATTCTGTGTCGCGAGCACCATGAAGGGCGGCTCCAACGCGTGCGACTCCCCCTCGATCGTGACCTGACCCTCCTGCATCACCTCCAGCAGCGCCGCCTGCGTCTTGGCCGGCGCGCGGTTGATCTCGTCGGCGAGCAGCAGGTTGGTGAACACCGGGCCGCGCCTCGTCACGAACTGGTGCGCGGCCTGGTCGTAGAGCGTGTGGCCGGTGACGTCCGCGGGCATCAGGTCCGGCGTGAACTGGATGCGGGCGAATTTGCCATCGAAGGTGCGGGCCAACGCGCGTACCAGCAGGGTTTTGCCCAACCCCGGCACGCCCTCGATCAGCACGTGTCCGGCGGCCAGCAGCGCGGCGAGCGTGTGCTCGACGATCTCGTCCTGGCCGACCAGCGCCTTGGCGATTTCGCCGCGCATGGCGAGCGCGGCGCGCGTGGCCTGCTGGAATTGTTCGGGTGTCGGGGTCGTCATGGTTGTTTCCTGTCAGCGGAGGACAAATGCGGTGATGGGTAATGGGTAATGGGTAATGGGTAATGGGTAATGGGTAATGGGTAATGGGT
>CAZXNF010000827.1:0-1189 GCA_964641785.1 uncultured Streptomycetaceae bacterium
ATCCTCGGTCGCCGCGGGGCGGGCGGGATCCGCCGATTCCTCCTCGGAAGCGTGGTGCGTGAAGTGCTGACTGGTGCTCGCTGCCCCGTGTTTGTCGTCATCGAACCGAACGACGAGATTGTATCCTCGAGTGCTGACGTAGCGGGCGGACATCCTCAAGGAGTAGCGGGCCATGACAACCGTACATACCGCGCGCCCATCAATAGTTGAGGCGCCGCTCCTGCTCCCCTACGAGGTAACCGCATGCTGAAGCTTCAGGACATCATGACGCGCGAACTGTTGACCGTGAGCCCCGAGCTCAGCATCCGCGAGGCGATCGAGCTGCTCGTTGCGCGGCACGTGAGCGGCGCTCCGGTCGTATACGCCGGGAAGGTGGTCGGTGTGATATCCACGACCGACCTGCTCGAGTTCGCGGCAGGTCTCCCCGGTCGCAAGGAGTACGACGCAGGGGACGAACTTTCCGAGCTCGACGACGAGCCCAGGAATGAGCCGAGCGACGACGACGGTGCCCAAGGAACCTACTTCACCGAGCTATGGGACGACGACCTGGCTGATGTGAAGGAGAGGTTCGATAGGTCGAACTTCGGGGAGCTGGGCGCGTTGGACGCCCATAGGGTCTCTGAAACGATGACGGGGGTCCCGGTGTGCGCGCTCCCTCCCGGTGCGTCGGTGGAGGAGGCCGCAGACCTTATGCGGCGTGCTCGGATTCACCGAATCCTCGTGATGAGCGGCTCGACGCTCGAGGGGGTCGTCACCACCACCGACATCGCGAACGCCGTCGCCGATCACAAGCTCACCGCCCGGACCTACGTGTTCGGAGCGGGGAACCGTTTCGACGGCCGCCGGTGAACATGAGCGCCCTTGCCGCCAACGGTGCAAGCCGGAGCGGCGGTACGGTCGCCGTCAGGGCGTGTTCACCGTTCTCGTCCCTCCCGTAGGCGTCGCCTAACGCACCTAAACGGTACGCGTCGCCCACTTCAACCTCGCGGTGGTGCCGCTTTCGGCGCAGTACTGGCTGTATGGCGAGCGGGCGTTGGGGCGGAAGCGCGGGCAGTGCCTGTGCAATTCGGCGCGATCGCACCGCCCGGCGCGACGCCTTTCCTGTAGTGCGAGATCACGCCCGGCGCGGTATCATCAATTCGATGGCGCGGGCAAGGCAGCGGTCCGATTGTGAAGGCCCGCGTGTAGT
>CAZXNF010000828.1:0-1183 GCA_964641785.1 uncultured Streptomycetaceae bacterium
CGGCGGAACCTGGGCGCGATCCAGCGCGAGCTCGACCTCCGCGCCGTCGCATCGATCTTCGCGGCGTTTCGCGATCTGGCGAAGGAATTCCCGGAGATGCTTGGGCAGGTCAGCGGTGCCGTCGACCGCTTTTACTATGGCCTCAAGGACTCCGGCGGCTGACATGGAACGGCGTGGCGCAATCCAGAGGATTCGTCCCCTAAGAATTCGGCGGCGCAACGCCCAGCTTCGCGGCCGTCGCGAGGATCGAGTCCCAGGTCGTCTTCGGCATCGGCACGCCATGGGCGCCGCGCTCGGCGCGCTGGCGCTGCTCCGGTTCGCCGGGGACGAGGATTTCGCCGCCCGGCGTCGCAGGCTTCGCTGATTTGACGAAGTCGATATAGGCCGAAGCCGCTTCCTGGAACTCCGCCGGCGAGCCGAAGAATTTCGGTGAAAGATAAATGGACAGCATGCCGTTGCGCATGCGGCGGACCTTGTGATTGGGCTCCTTGTCGACCGGTCCCGCCGTGCCGTTGCCGGTCAGCGCGCCGCCGAGCAGCTCGCACATCAGCGCGAGGCCCGAGCCCTTGTGCTCGCCGAAGGCGCGGATGGCGCCGAGCCCGGCGCGCGGATCGCGCGCATGCGTGCCATCGATCTCGCCATAGAGCGTGCGCGGATCATCGGAGAATTCGCCATCGGGCTTGATCATCGCCTCGCGCGGGACCTTCTTGCCGCCAGTCGACGCGACCAGGATCTTGCCTTCGGCCACATAGGACGTCGCGAAGTCGAGAATCACCGGCGGCTTGCCGTCGCGCGGCACACCGACGCTGAACGGCGCCGTCGAGAAGCGCCGCTCGGTACCGCCGAAGGGCGCGACCAGCACGCTGCCATGCGCGTTGACGAAATGGATCGAGATCAGGCCTTGCGCCGCCGCCATCTCCGCCCAATCGCCGACGCGACCGATATGGCCGGCATTGCGCAGCGCGATCACGGCGGCGCCGCTCGCGAGACCCTTCTTGATGCCCACCGCCACGGCCTGCGGCGCCACGGTCTGACCGAGCCCCATGCAGCCATCGATCACCGCCATCGAGTCGTTCTCGAACCCGATCTGGATGGCGCGATCGGCGAAGACGCCGCCATCGCGAAGCATGTCGACATAGCGGGGCACGCGAACCACGCCGTGACTGTCATGGCCGGTGAGATT
>CAZXNF010000829.1:0-1181 GCA_964641785.1 uncultured Streptomycetaceae bacterium
CCGGCCGCCTGCAGCGCGTCGATCGCCCGCTCATTCCGCCCGATGCCATGCGCGAGATTCTCGTCAACGCGCTGATCCACCGCGACTACACCATCGCGGGCGGCGCCGTGTCGCTCGCGATCTTCGACGACCGCGTCGAGGTGTGGAGCGCCGGCCGATTCCCGACCGGCATCACGCCCGAGTCGCTGAAGCACGCGCATCCGTCGGTGCAGCGAAACCCGATCATCGCCGAGGTCTTCCACCGAGCCGGGCTCATCGAGAAGTGGGGCCGCGGCACGAATCGCGTCGCTGACATGTGCCGCGCTGCGGGCGTCGCTCCGCCGGACTTCGCCGAGACCGCTGGAGCGGCCGTCGTGACGTTCCGGGTGGCCGTTGCCGCCGGAGGCGTGCGGCCCGGGAACGCCGGGGAAGTCACCGGGGAAGTCACCGGGGAAGTCACCGAGGAGGTTGCGAGACTGCTGGCTGCCATGACCGGGGCGATGAAACGCCAGGAAATGCAGGTCAGCCTCGGCCTCAAGCACGAGGAGCACTTCCGGGAAGCCTACCTCGTCCCCGCGTTGAGCGCAGGCCTCATCGAGATGACCATCCCCCATAAGCCCACGAGTCGGCTCCAGAAATACCGGCTCACGGACAGAGGCCGAGCATGGTTCGCGGGCAGGAGGTCCCGGTGACTGACCTCGTCCGCCGGCTCCGCGAGCTTTATCCAGTGCCGGAGTCTGCGATTCACGCCCACTCGAGGCACTACATGCCCGGCAAGGGCGACAAACGCACGCTGGTGTTCGATGCTTTCGCACGGGTTGCGGATGACGACCCTGTCGTCATTGCTTGGCCAGGGCTTGCGCTGGACGCAGCGCAAACCAAAATGCTCGACGCCCTGCTTGAGAATTTGGGTTTCTTGGGTCGTGCAGAATCCTGGGTGGAAGCCCGCCGCGCGACGGCGCCGACGGACTTCAACTGCGTGCCCGCTGCCGAATCCGTGGACAAGGAAACAGGAGAGGTAACAGGCGAGATCGTGCGCCTGATGGCGCCGAACACGCCGGAGGGTTATCGCGCATTCCGTTCAGGAAAACTTGAGGCCGCCGGGATCAAGCTCGACACCGCAGGGCGTCCCCCCAAACTCAAGGATCAGAAGAAGCTGCTGACCACCCTTCCCGACGATTGGCTGAACGCCATTGGTGTGG
>CAZXNF010000830.1:0-1181 GCA_964641785.1 uncultured Streptomycetaceae bacterium
CCGTTTGACAGGCCCGCATGCTAGAACGCGATGTCCCAGCCAGCGTCAAGCATGTCGCCGAAACGAACCACCCTGGCCCCCTGGAGGAGCGCATGCAGCACCATCCCTCTCGCATCACGCGTGGCCTCATCGCCGCATTGCTGGCCGCCGCCGGCACCGCCTTCGCTCAAAATGCTCCCGAATGGCCGTCGCGTCCCGTCCGCATGATCGTGCCCTTCGCGCCGGGTGGCGCATCGGACTTCGTGGCGCGCATCCTGCAGCCCAAGCTTTCCGAAGCGCTGAACCAGCAGGTGGTGGTGGACAACCGCGCGGGTGCGTCGGGCAACATCGGGGTCGAGCTCGTCGCCCGCGCAGCGCCCGACGGCTACACATTGCTGCTGGGGAACGTCGGCACCATGGCGATCAATCCCGCCGTGTTCCGCAAGTTCCCGGTCAATCCGCTGCGCGACCTGATCGCGGTAACGTCCATCGTCGACGTGCCGGGCGCGCTGGCCATCCATTCGTGTGTGCCGAGCACCAATCTGAAAGACTTCATCGAATACGCCAGGGCTCGCCCCAACCAGATGAACTACGGGTCCTCGGGCGCAAGCAGCGCGCAGGGCCTGATTATGGAGTTCGTGATGAGCAAGGCCGGCATCAAGCTCACACAGGTCCCGTACAAGGGGGGCGCGGGCGCGGCGGCGGCGGCCCTGCTGGCGGGCGAAGTCTCGGCGTCGCTCGTCAGCGTGACGGCGTTCCTGCCGCACGTGAAGACCGGCCGCGTGAAGGTGCTCGCGGTGGTGGCGCCGAAGCGCGTGGCGCAAGTGCCGGAGATTCCCACGCTGGCCGAGTCGGGCTTCCCCGAATTGACCAGCGGTTCCTGGCAGGGCATGTACTTGCCCGCAGGCACGCCGCGTCCGATCGTCAACAAGCTGAACGCCGTGCTGCTGAAGCTACTCAACGATCCGTGGACGATGGAGCGGCTGGATCTCGGCGGCGCGCAGATGGTGGTGAGCAAATCCCCCGAGGAATTCGCCGAGTTCATGAAAGTGCAGACTGCGTTCTAGGCGCGACTGGTCAAGCAGGCCGGCGTGGAAGGGGAATAGCCTCCGGGCCTGATTCGACGGCGCGGGGGTTGCGTCTGCCCTACTGCGGCGGCCGCACCCCGTCCTTGCTCACTTGGATACGGCCGGTGCTGAGTT
>CAZXNF010000831.1:0-1179 GCA_964641785.1 uncultured Streptomycetaceae bacterium
ACCGTGAAGCGCGCTCCCTTCGCGCGCCCGATCAGCGTGAGCCCCGCCTTGCGCGCGAGTTCGACGCCCCAGGCCGTGAATCCGGAGCGCGAGATCAGGATCGGGATGCGCATCTGCACGCATTTGATCACCATCTCGGAGGTGAGGCGCCCCGTCGTGTAGAAGATCTTGTCGTCGGGTTCGACCCGATGGACGAACATGTACCCCGCGATCTTGTCGATCGCATTGTGCCGGCCGACATCCTCCATGTAGAGCAGCGGCCGGTCCTCCTGGCACAAGGCGCAGCCGTGAATCGCGCCTGCTTCGAGATAGAGCGACGGCGAGGTGTTGATCTTGCGCGTGATGCGATGGAGCCACGACGTCCGCAACCGCGCTCCCGGCGCCAGCGCGACCCGATCGAATCGCTCCATCAGATCGCCGAACACGGTCCCCTGGGCGCAGCCGGAGGTGAGCGTCTTGCGCCGCAGCTTTTCCTCGAAATCGGTCCGGGCGGTGGTGCGGACGACGACGGCGTCGGTCTCCGCGTCGAAATCGACGCCGATGATCTGCTCGCCGCTGCGCAGCATGCCCTGGTTGACCAGATACCCGACGGCCAGCCATTCCGGCCGGTCGCCGATCGTCATCATCGTGACGATCTCCTGACCGTTGAGGAACAGGGTCAGGGGCCGCTCGACGACCACCGATGTTTCGATGTCTCGACCGTCTTGATCGACCCCCGTCACGCGCCGGGTGAGCGCTGGGTTGGTCGGATCCGGCCTGACTGTGAATTCTTCCATCTCCCGCATTGTGATGGCCCGGGAACCTCGCTGTCATCATTCTCGGGGCCGGGTGTTCCGAGAGGCCCCACGGAACCGGGGCGATACGACCGGGCAGGAAGCGGGAGTGACTTGGCGCGCGGCGCCGCCTAGATTTACCGCCATGGATGGAAACAACTCGCCGTCGTCCGAGCCGACGCCTTCGGCCCCGCTGATCGACCCGTTCGCGCGGAGGATCTCCTATCTGCGCGTATCCGTGACGGATCGCTGCGATTTCCGCTGCGTCTATTGCATGGCGGAGAACATGACGTTCCTGCCGAAAGCGGATGTGCTGAGCCTCGAGGAGCTCGACCGCCTGTGTTCCGCCTTCGTGCGCATGGGCGTGCGCAAGCTGCGCCTGACCGGCGGCGAGCCGCTCGTCCGC
>CAZXNF010000832.1:0-1179 GCA_964641785.1 uncultured Streptomycetaceae bacterium
GACAAGGACAAGTGCTTCGGCGTATCGCTGAAAGGGAAGAACGACTGTGCCGCCGGGGCGGGCACGACATGCGCAGGCACGTCGAAGGTCGATTTCCAAGGCAACGCCTGGAAGCTCGTGCCCAAGGGCAGTTGCGAGAAGACGGCCTCCAAGACGTCGCCCACCGGCTTCGGTCAATTCAAGGAATTCAAGGAGAAGAAGGCGTAAGCGGCAACGATCTTGCCCTTCGAGCTGTCGCCGCGCGTGCCGATGGCATCGCTTGCCATGGACGGCGCGCCGGCGGCGGCTCGATCCGCGCGCCGCGGGGAGCTTCCCGCCCGCGGGGGCATCGGCCTGAAGGCCGAGCATGTGCGCGAGGTTCTCGAGACTCACCCGCCCGTCGGGTTTCTGGAGATTCACGCTGAGAACTACATGGGAGATGGCGGGCCTCCGCATCACCGCCTGAACCTGCTGCGCGAGAGCTACCCGCTCTCGATCCATGGCGTCGGATTGTCGATCGGGGGCGATGACGCCCTCGATACCGTCCATCTCGAGCGGCTCGCACGCCTCGTTGATCGCTATCAGCCGGAGGCCGTGTCCGAGCATCTCGCCTGGTCGAGCCATGAGGGAATCTACTTCAATGATCTTCTGCCGATCGCCTACACGACGCGCACGCTCCATCGCGTCGTCGCCCATATCGACCAGGTGCAAGAGCATCTCGGTCGCCGCATGCTGCTGGAGAATCCTTCGACCTATGTCGCCTTCGCGGCCAGCACGTGGGACGAAGTCGAGTTCCTCGCGGAAATCGTGCGGCGTACCGGGTGCGGGCTCCTCCTCGACGTCACCAATGTTCAGGTGAGTTGCATCAATCACGGGCGTGATCCGATCGCCTACCTCCGGGCCGTTCCGGCGCGCGCCATCAGGCAAATCCACCTCGCGGGGTACTCGGAGGATCTGGACGGCGCGGAAGCGCGGCTGCTCATCGACGCGCATGGCGCGCCGATCGAAAGCGATGTCTGGCGACTCTACGATCAACTGCTGAGCCGAACCGGCCCGATGCCGACGCTGATCGAATGGGACAACGACGTTCCGGTCTTGGCGACACTGCTCGCCCAAGCCGCGAGGGCAGATCTGCGGCTGGGCATTCCGGGCGACCCGCGCCTCGAGGCGCAGCAATGAGATCGTCCAGCTCACAATCCG
>CAZXNF010000833.1:0-1169 GCA_964641785.1 uncultured Streptomycetaceae bacterium
CGCGATGTCGGTGGCCTTGGAGGCCCAGGGCGAAATCGTACCGAGGCGCGGCACCACCAGAAACAGCCGTCCGTCCCCTGTCGCAGGCGAATCGTCGGGACCGTAGGCCAGGATGCGGGACAGGGTCGCCTGCTCGGCATCGTTCAGCACACGATTCGTGGCGACGAAGTGCCGGAACTCGGCGGTGAGGGAAAGCGCCACGACCCCAGCGCCCGCAAAGGCATCACGCAGCTTGGTGAGGCGGAAGCCTGACAGCGCGCGGGAACCGCGCAGCTTCAGGATGACAGGACCGGGAACGCCGGAGGCATGCGACATGGGCGGATTCAAGCGGCAATTTTACTGTAAAGCCTCGCGCGTTGCCCCGGCCTGCCGGAGCCATCGGTTAAACTGCGCGCCTCCGTCCGGCGTCTCCCGTGCCTTCCACCGCTCCGCTTCAGCCCATCCATACCGTCGCCTCGATCCGCGCCATCGAGACGCGTGCCTTCGCGCAAAAGCCGCCGCTACCGCTCATGGAAAGGGCCGGCCTCGCCGCCGCGGAATGCGCGCGCAGGCTGGCCGGGGAGCGCGGCGAACCAGTCCTGATCCTCGCCGGCCCCGGCAACAACGGCGGCGATGCCTTCGTCGCCGCACGCCATCTCAAGTCGTGGTTCTTCGACGTCACCGTGGTGTTCGCCGGCGACGCCGCCAAGCTGCCGGCGGACGCGAAAGCCGCCCATGCGGCATGGCTGGCGGCCGGCGGCGCTTGCACCACCGACATTCCCGCCAATCAAGGCTGGGCGCTGGCCGTGGACGGCCTGTTCGGCATCGGCCTCAAGCGGCCGCCGGAAGGACGGCACGCCGACCTGATCGCGCGCTTCAACGCGCTCGCCTGCCCGCGCCTCGCGCTGGATGTCCCGAGCGGCCTCGACGCCGATACCGGACAGGTGCACGGCAGCGCGGTGCACGCGACCCATACCCTCACCTTCATCGGACTGAAGGCGGGTCTGCTGACTTTGGACGGGCCCGACCACTGCGGCACGGTGGAGGTCGCTGCCTTAGGGCTTGACGCGCCGCCTCCCGGCGCGGCCCCCGGCCTGCGACTCGACGCATCCATCCTTGATGGCCTGCTCCCCGCTCGCGCGCGCAACAGCCACAAGGGTGATTTCGGCAGCGTCGCCCTCCTCGGCGGC
>CAZXNF010000834.1:0-386 GCA_964641785.1 uncultured Streptomycetaceae bacterium
CCCTGATGTTCACCGCAGGCGATCTTTCCTGGGACGATTTTCTGCGCCGCCACTGGCAGCGCACGCTTTGGTTCGGCCCCGGCGCGCTCGCCACCGCGGCCGGCAGTGTGAGCCGCGAAGAACTCTTCGCCCTCGCGCAACGTGGTGACGTTGAATCGCGCCTGATCCGCCGCGACGGCCGCCGCTGGTCGGTGGCGCACGGCCCCTTCACCGCGCGCCAGTTGGCCCGGCTCCCGCCGCGGAACTGGACGCTGCTTATCAACGGCATCGAGCTGCACCTGCCCGCCATGCGCGCGCTGGCGGAACGATTCCGCGCCCTCCCGTACGCCCGGCACGACGACGTGATGGCGAGCGTCGCCGCGCCGGGCGGGGGCGTCGGCCCGCAC
>CAZXNF010000834.1:396-1168 GCA_964641785.1 uncultured Streptomycetaceae bacterium
ACGTCTTCCTGGTGCAGGCGGCCGGCCGGCGACGCTGGCACGTTTCGCGGCAACGCGACCTCGCGTTGGTGGAAAGCGCGCCCCTCAAGCTGCTGCGTCGCATGGAAAAAGGCGTGAAGCACACGGTCAAGCCGGGCGATGTCCTGTACCTCCCGCCGCGCGTGGCCCATGACGGCGTGGCCATCGACGCCTGCATCACGCTCTCCGTCGGCTTCCGCGCCCCGGTGCCGGCCGAACTGGCCATGCGCTTTCTCGACTTCCTGCACGAGCGTTTCGAGGGCGGCGCGCGCTACGCGGACGCCGGGCGGCGGCACGCGCGGCATCCGGGCCGCCTGCCGCCGGAGATGGTCACGCATGCGGAGCAGGTACTGGCCCGTCTGCGCTGGGGACCCGCAGCGGTTACCGCCTTTCTCGGCGCCTACCTGAGCGAGCCCAAGCCACACACGGTCTTCTCGCCGCCCGTGCGGCCACTCGCCCGTGCCGCGTTCGCGCGAGCCGCCGCGCAACGCGGCCTGGCGCTCGACCTGAAAAGCCGGCTGCTGACCGGCGCCGGCCGTGCATTCATGAACGGGGAAACCGCCCGCCTGCCCGCCCCGGCGCGCAAGTCGGTGCAGGCACTGGCGGACAATCGCGCGCTGCCACCGCAGCGCCTCGCAGCCGCTGCGGTCGATGTGCTGCACGGGTGGTATCGTGAGGGCTACGTCACGCTGCGTGACAGGTAATGGGTAATGGGTAATGGGTAATGGGTAATGGGTAATGGGTAATGGGTAAT
>CAZXNF010000835.1:0-1161 GCA_964641785.1 uncultured Streptomycetaceae bacterium
CCGCGAACACCGTGAACGACCACCCCAGCACCGCACGCATGCCGCGGCGGAAGCCCGCGCGGTCGCGGCGGCCCGCCGATTCGCCGAGGATCGCCTCCGCGGCGTTCGCCAGCCCGTCGAGCCCGAAGGAGGTAAACATCAGGAAGGTATGCAGCACCTGGTTCGCCGCCAGCGGCAGGTCGCCCAGGCCGGCGCTCTGCGCCATGAACAGCGCCATCACCGACACCACGCAGAAGGTGCGCACCACCAGGTCGCCGTTGATGGCCAGCATGCGCCGCAGCCGCTCGCGGTCGAGCAGCGGGGCCCGGCGCCCGGCGGCCGGCAGCCGGCGCAGGGCGCGGACCATGCAAAGCACGCCGGCCGCGAATCCGGCGTATTCGGCGATGAGCGAGGCGGCGGCAACGCCAGGCACGCCCCAGCCGTAGCCGTGAACGAACAGCACGCTGAGCACGATGTTCGCGCCATTGGTCAGCACGAGCAGCGCCAGCGGCGTGCGCGCATCCCGCAGTCCGTAGAGCCAGCCGACGATGGCGTAACTGCCGAGCACCGCGGGCAGCGCCCAGACGCGGATCAGGAAATACTCGCGCGCATGCTGCTCGACCGGCGCGCTGGCCTCGATCAGCCACAGCGCCGCGTCGAGCAGCGGCCGGTGCAGCAGGAGCAGAGCCGCGCTGGCGCCCAGCGCGAGCAGCAGCGCGCGCCCGATCATCGCGCGCACCTCGGCAACGTCGCCTGCGCCGCGGGCCTGCGCCGTGGGACCGGTGGTGCCCATGCGTAGACAGTTGAACAGGTGGTAGATGAAATTGAACAGCATGGCACCGATGGCCACGGCGCCGATGTAATACGGCGCATCGAGATGGCCGACCACGGCCGTGTTGACCGCGCCGAGCAGCGGCACCGACACGTTGGCGAGAATGATGGGCGCGGCCATCGCCCAGAGCTGACGATGCAGGCCGGCGCCCGCAGATGGGGAGGTGCTCACGGCGCACGCGATTTTAGCCGCCCCCGCTCAGCCGTGGTGTGTAGCGCCCTGATTGACTCTCTTTTTCTTCGAAAGCGCCGTCAGGATCAGAACACAAAGGTCCAGACCAGAATGGCACTTACTCAAGGTTCCTTCCCTCGCTTGCGGGGGAAGGTTGGGATGGGCAGTCGATCATCACG
>CAZXNF010000836.1:0-830 GCA_964641785.1 uncultured Streptomycetaceae bacterium
CAGCACCTTGTGGCCGTAGGTCTGGTGGCCAACGTCCCACACGATGCGGTCGTGTGGCGTGTCGAACACGCGGTGCAGCGCGATCGTGAGCTCGACGGTGCCGAGGTTGGACGACAGGTGGCCGCCGGACTGGCTGACCGACTCGATCAGGAAGGCGCGCAACTCGTCCGCCAGTTGGTCGAGCAACGGGCGGTCGAGCGCGCGCAGGTCGCTCGGGTCCTTGATGCGGTCGAGGAGTTCGTAGCTCATTTTTTTGACAGACAAGAACAAGAGGGGATAGACGGGAGAGGATAGACGTAAATACAAGGTCTGGCGGTCACGATTCTTCGTCTCTCGTTTCTCGTTTCTCGTCTTTCGTCTCTCCTCGGCGCCATGGCGACCCATCCGCCTTAGGATTTCCGCGCCACGATGAAATCCGCCAGTTGCGCGAGCCGCGCCGCCCGCACGCCGAAACCGGCCAGCGACGCATGCGCGTCGGTCCGCAGTTCCTCGGCGAAGCGCCGCGCCTGCACTGCGCCCAGCACGGTCAGGTAGGTTGGCTTGCCGTGCTCCGCATCCTTGCCAGCGGTCTTGCCGAGCGCTGCCGTGGAGCCTTCGGCGTCGAGGACGTCGTCGACCACCTGAAAGGCGAGCCCCACGCATTTGGCGAAGTGGTCGAGCTTTTCAAACTCGGCGTCCGTGAGCCCGGCACCACAGCGCGCGCCCAGCACCGCCGCTGCGCGGATCAGCGCGCCGGTCTTGTGAATGTGCATGAACTCGAGCTCCGGCGCGGTCAGCGACCGGCCCACCGCGTCGAGATCGATCTGCTGCCCCCCCGCCATGCCGCGCGA
>CAZXNF010000836.1:840-1160 GCA_964641785.1 uncultured Streptomycetaceae bacterium
CCGGCCGCCGTTGCGAGCAGCCGCACCATCTCGCGCTGCGCGGCCGGATCGTCGGTGAGCGGGCGTTCCGCCAACACCTGAAAGGCCAGGCTCTGTAGCGCGTCGCCCACGAGGAGTGCGGTGGCCTCGTCAAATTCGACGTGCACGGTCGGCTTGCCCCGGCGCAGCACGTCGTCGTCCATGCACGGCAGATCGTCGTGCACCAGCGAATAGGCATGAATCAGTTCGACCGCGGCGGCGGCGTGATCGACGTGCGCCGGGTCCGCGCCGGCGAGCTCGCCGGCGGAGTAGGCCAGCAGGGGACGCACACGTTTGCCGCC
>CAZXNF010000837.1:0-1157 GCA_964641785.1 uncultured Streptomycetaceae bacterium
CTGGCCGAGCAGTCGCGCATCGTGCGCGTCCCGCTCAACCGCGCCGGCACGTTGCACCGCATCGGCAAGCGCGCGAACGCGCTGCTTCAGGAGTTGGGTCGCGAAGCGACACACGCCGAGATCGCCGAAGGAATGGACATTACCGAGGAAGAAGTCGCCAAGACGATGTCCATCTCGCAGGCGCATCTTTCGCTTGATGCGCCGCTGACGCCGGGCGAGGATAACAAGCTCCTCGACTACCTGCCCGACAACCTCAACCCAACACCCGACGAACAAACGTTCGAGAAGGCGCTGACGGAATCGATCGAAGAGGCGTTGGCGTCGCTCAAAGAGCGCGAAGCCAAGATTCTGCGGTTGTACTTCGGGCTCGATGGCGAAGAGCCCATGACGTTGGAACAGATCGGGTCGTTGCTCGGCATCACTCGCGAGCGCGTACGCCAGATCAAGGAGAAGGCGCTCTCGCGCCTTCGGCACGTTTCTCGGGCGCGTGCATTGGAATCGTATCTTGGCTAAGGATCCCATCACGGGAACCGGGGGGGAGTCGCGGGAGGTAAGTTCGGCGCCCGGCGGCTACGCGGGCCGCAACAAGCTGCGCGATGCAAACGAGCATCTCGTCATGGAAGTGCCGAGCCCGGGAAGATTCTTTCGGCTGTTAGCGCGGGCGCTCACGCTGCGCTGCCCGTACTGCGGGAAGGGTCCGGTGCGCCAGACCTGGTTCAAGATGCTTCCCGTCTGTGGCAACTGTCGCCGTCCGTTGGAGCGTGGAGAGCAGGACTACTTCCTCGGGGCCATGCTGTTCAATCTCGTGCTCGCCGAGCTCCTGTTTGCGGCGCTTTTCGTGGCCGTACTGTTGGCTATGTGGCCTACCGTGCCGTGGGATGGCTTTCAATTCGGCGCACCCCTGGGAATGGCCATCACCCCGTTCGTTCTGTATCCGGTGTCAAAGCTCGCCTGGCTGGCATTCGATCTCGCGTTTCGGCCAGAGCGCGGTGGCAGTGGTGGCGCTTAGTGGTTGCGCTTAGTGGTGGCGCCGAGTGGTGGCGCGGCGTCGCGGCGCTTAGGGGTGGCGCCCAGTGGTGGTGTTGAGTGGTGGCGCTGCGTTCTGGCGCAGATGTGCATCGCTGCGCTGCCGATGGCGGCTCGCGATCGGTGGCCGC
>CAZXNF010000838.1:0-1156 GCA_964641785.1 uncultured Streptomycetaceae bacterium
GCCGCCGACTGGCCCGAGTTCTCCCTCTCGCATGCCCTGCTGGCGCCGCTCGCGGCCGCCGACGGCAAGGTCTTCGGCGCGCTGTGGTTCGTGTCGGACCAGCCCTTCGGCGATCGCGAGCGCGGGCTCGCGCAGTGGATCGCGGAAGCCGCCGCCTTCGCCTTGTGGAGCTGGCGCCGCCGGCGCTGGGAATGGCTGGACTGGCAGCGCTGGTCCTGGCGCCGCTGGTCGACGCGCACGCGCTGGATCGTCGGCGCGGCGGTCGCGGCGGCGATCCTCTTCCCGGTGCGCCTGTCCGCGCTGGCCCCCGCCGAGATCGTGCCGGCCAAGCCGTTGCCGATCGCAGCACCCATGGACGGCGTGGTCGAGCGCATCGCGGTCACGCCCAACCAGCCGGTGAAGGCCGGCGAACTGCTGCTGGTGATCGACGACACGGCGGCGCGCAACAAGCTCGCCGTCGCGCTGAAATCCCTGGAAATTTCACGCGCCGACTTCGCGCGCGCCACCAACAAGGCCTTCAGCGATGACCCGAGCAAGGCCGAGGTGCTGATTCTCGATGCGCGCGTCAAGGAGCGCGCGGCGGAAGTCGCCTACCTCACGGAACTGGTCGAACGCGCCAAACTCACGGCGCCGGCGGACGGCATCGCGATCTTCGCCGACGCCGACGACTGGCGCGGCCGCCCGGTGCAGACCGGCGAGCGCGTGATGACGGTGGCCGATCCGAAGGCGGTGCTGGTCAGCGTGTTCCTGTCGCCCGACGACGCGATCCAGCTCGAAACCGGCGGGCGGGTGAAACTCTTCCTCAACGCCAAGCCGCTGTCTTCGTTTGCCGGCCGCATCGTGCAGACGAGCTACGAAACCATGCCCACCACGGACGGCGCGCCGGCCTATCTGGTCAAGGCGAAGCTCGACGACGACGAAGACCCGCCGCGCATCGGCCTGAAAGGCACCGCCAAGGTCTACGGCGGCTGGGTGCCGCTGTCGTACTACCTGCTGCGGCGGCCGCTGGGATTTCTGCGGCGCGCGGTCGGCATCTGATGGAGACTCCTTCCCCTGCTGGTGGGGAGAAGGGGCCCCACCCTTCTCCGGGGGAAGGTTGGGTGGGCAATCGATCGCACGCAGTCATTTCTCACCTTCCCTTGCGCAGCGGGGGAAG
>CAZXNF010000839.1:0-1154 GCA_964641785.1 uncultured Streptomycetaceae bacterium
GCCAACACCAATTTCTGGGATCCGAGGCGCGACAACAGCCGCGCCATTCTCAACTCGAGCCGCATCCAGTCGCAGTCAGCCGACGAGAAGCAGGCGCGCGCCGAGCAGACCCGTTCCCAGCGCGAGGAACGCATCGCGCAGGCCGAGGCCGTGGCCCGCGCGGGCCCCGGCGCCACCCAGCTGTTCAACACGGTGTTCAGCAACCAGCCCGCGCCGCTGGCGCCGGGCGACATGCGCGACAACATCGTGGTCAACGCGCTGGCCGGCACCGTCAACGTGTTCGCCTCCGATAAGCAGCACCACCTGATCCAGCAGTACCTCGACGGCATCGGCGCCTCGGTGCAGCGCCAGGTGCTGATCGAGGCGACCATCGCCGAGGTGCAACTCTCCAACGAGTTCCAGGCGGGGGTGGACTGGAGCCGGCTGGCGACCAACGTCGGCAACGGCCTGAACCTGACGCAGTCGCTCATCGGCGCCGGCGACTTCACAGCGGGTAGCATCACGCTCGGCTACACCAACCCAACCTCGCGCTTCGGCAACATCTCGGGCTCGATCCAGCTGCTCTCCCAGTTCGGCAACACCCGCGTGCTGTCCAGCCCCAAGCTGATGGCCCTGAACAACCAGACCTCGTTGCTGAAAGTCGTCGACAACTTTGTCTATTTCAACGTCGAGGCCCAACAGGGCGCGGTCGTCGCGGGCGGCGTGGTGCAGCCGCCGGTGTTCAACACGACGCCGCAGACCGTGCCGGTGGGCGTCATCATGACGGTGACGCCGCAGATCAACGAGGACGGCCGCGTCACGCTCACGGTGCGGCCCACCATCACCCGCGTGGTGGACACGGTGCAGGACCCTAACCCCTCGCTGCGGTTCAGCACCACCACCCTGGGCGTCACCACCACCACGATCATTCCCAACCTCGTGCCGGTGATCCAGGCGCGCGAGATGGAATCCGTGCTGCAGGTCGGCAGCGGCCAGACGGTGGTCATGGGCGGCCTCATGCAGGACACGGTCAACCGCAAGCGCAACTACGTGCCCGGAGTCGGTATCATCGCCGGTATCGGTGAATTCTTCGGCTTCCGCGACGACAAAGTCCAGAAAAGCGAACTCGTGATCTTCCTGAAACCCACCGTGATCACCACCCCGTCGCTGGACAG
>CAZXNF010000840.1:0-1154 GCA_964641785.1 uncultured Streptomycetaceae bacterium
CGCCGTGCCGGAGGGCGGTTGGTATTGCGGGCCGGCCTTGGTGGCGCTGGGCCGACTGGACGAGCTGAAGGGCGAGGTGTTCGGCCCGGTGCTGCACGTCGTGCGCTGGCAGGCGGGACACCTCGATGCGGTGGTCGATGCGATCAACGGGACGGGCTACGGCCTCACGCTCGGCATCCACAGCCGCATCGGCGAGACGGTGCACCAGGTGCGCGGCCGCGCACGCGTGGGCAACGTGTATGTGAACCGCTCCATGATCGGCGCCGTGGTGGGCGTGCAGCCTTTCGGCGGGGAAGGGCTGTCGGGTACCGGGCCCAAGGCGGGTGGCCCGAACTACCTTAAACGCTTCGCCACCGAACGCGTGCTGTCGGTCGATACCACCTCGGCGGGCGGCAACGCCTCGCTGATGTCGATGGAGACGGTGTAGCTGTGTAGAATTATTGAACCGATCGAGGAGGTCAACGCCCAGGCCGGATCATAAAGGGCGCTTCATCCATTACTGAACTGATGCGCGCCGACGCTGGCGCCGGGAGAACGTTGTGACTCGATTGGTCTGTTGGTTGCTCGCCGCCGCGCCGCTGTCCGCCGCCGCGCAAAATTTTCCTGCCAAACCCATCCGCATCGTCGTCGGCTTCGCCCCCGGCGGGGCGGCCGACCTGTCGTCACGCATGGTGGCGCGCGCCCTGACTGACAAGATCGGCCAGCAGGTGGTGGTCGAGAACCGGTCGGGCGCCGCCGGGCTGATCGCCAACGAACTCGTCGCGAAAGCGCCGCCCGACGGCTACACGCTGCTGGCGGCCAATTCGTCGCTGTCGTCCATTCCGGCGATGTACCCGAAGAGCAACTTCGATGCGCGGCGCGACCTCGCGCCCGTGGCCATCATCTGTATCACCCAGAACGCGCTGGTGGTGCACCCTTCGGTGCCGGCGAAAACCGTGCGCGAACTGATCACGCTCGCCAAGGCCAATCCCGGCAAGCTCAACTTCTCTTCCTCGGGCGCCGGCGGCTCGACCCACCTGTCGGGCGAGCTCTTCAAGAGCATGGCCGGCGTGGACTTCACGCATGTGCCGTACAAGGGCCAGTCGCTGGCGATCTCGGCTACGGTCGCCGGCGAGGTCGATCTCACCTTCAACGCCATCGGGCCGCTGCTGCCG
>CAZXNF010000841.1:0-1148 GCA_964641785.1 uncultured Streptomycetaceae bacterium
GCGCCAGCGACCGCTTCGCCGCGGTCACCCCGAGCGCGCGCACGCGCGCCGACGCGATATACGGCTGCACCGATGCGATGGTGACGAACATGCTCTGGATCTGTCTGCCGAGCAGGTCGTTGATCGCCGGCGCGGCGCCCTTGTACGGCACGTGCGTGAGGTCCGCGCCGGTGATGGCCTTGAACAGTTCGAGGGTCAGGTGCGTGTAGGTGCCGTTGCCGGTGGAACCGGCGTTCACCTTGCCGCGGTTGGACTGCGTGTACGCGATGAATTCCTTGACGGTCGCCGCGGGCACCGCCGGATTCACCACCAGCACGAACACGTTGTCGGTGAGGTGGATCACGTGCACGAAATCCTTGATCGGGTCGTAGCCGAGTTTCGCGTGCAGCGCGGGCGAAATGCCCAGTTGCGCGCCGCTCGTGAAACCGAGGGTATAGCCGTCGGCGGTCGCCCGCGCCGCTTCGAGGGTGGCGATGGTGCCGCCGGAGCCGGGCCGGTTGTCGATGACGATGGTCTGGCCGAGCGCCTGCCCGACCGGCGCGCTGGCGAGCCGCGCGGTGATATCCGCCGAACCGCCCGGCGCGAACGGCACCAGCAGCCGGATGGGCTTGGTCGGGTACGGCGTGGCAGCACCGTCCTTCTGCGCAGCGGCGGCCAGGGGCACGGCCGCAAACACAGACAGCAAAAAGGCCGCTGCGCCGGCAGCGGCCCGTCCTTTCAAGCTCACCGGCGGAAACCGCCTGCACTCAGTCATCGTCGTCCTTTTTGGGACCCGCCACGACCGGCACCACGGCGACCGCCGCGCGGATCTTGGCTTCGATTTCCCTGGCCATCTCCGGATGCTCGCGCAGGTATTCGCGGGTGTTGTCCTTGCCCTGCCCGATGCGTTCCTTGCCGTAGGTGTACCAGGCGCCCGATTTGTCGATGATGTTGTGCAGCACGCCGAATTCAATGATCTCGCCTTCGAGGGAAATGCCCTCCCCGTAGAGAATATCAAAGGCGGCGGTGCGGAACGGCGGCGCCACCTTGTTCTTGACGACCTTGACCCGCGTTTCCGCGCCGATCACTTCTTCGCCCTTCTTGATCGAGCCCGTGCGGCGGATGTCGAGGCGCACCGACGCGTAGAATTTCAGCGCGTTGCCGCCGGT
>CAZXNF010000842.1:0-1146 GCA_964641785.1 uncultured Streptomycetaceae bacterium
CGCGCGTCAGACCACCCGGGCCAAGCGCCGACACGCGGCGCTTGTGGGTGATCTCCGACAGCGGGTTGGTCTGGTCCATGAACTGCGAAAGCTGCGAGGAACCGAAGAACTCGCGGATCGCGGCCGTTGCGCAGCTCGACCAGAATACGGATCACTTCGACGATGTCCTTGGGCGACAGCGTGAAACGCTCCTCGACGACGGCTTCCAGCTTGTCCTGGCTGATGCCCCTGGCCTTGAGGTCGACGTACATCTTCTCGACGCGCGCCTTCGCCTCGGCTTCCGTGGACACGCCTTCCAGGCTCGCCTTCTGCAGGCCGAGCTCCGGTACACGGCCGAAGTACTCGGCGATGGCGATCCAGGCTTCCGAATTGCGGCCGAGGCCGCGGTCGAGGAAGCGCACCTGCCAGCTCAGTTCGCCGGGCACACCGATGCGGCGATTGAATTTCATGCGGCCGACGGCCGACAGATCGTAGCGGTCTTCGGAGAAGAACAGGCCCTGGAACAGCGTGCGCACGGCATCGTCCGTCGGCGGCTCGCCGGGACGCATCATACGGTAGATCGCGACCTGGGCCGCGGTCTGGGTGGCCGTTTCGTCGATGCGGAGCGTCCGCGAAATGTAGTCGCCCTGGTCCAGATCGTTCGTGTAAATCGTCTGAAACTTGGTCACGCCGGCGTCGCCGAGCTTCTTCAACAGCTCTTCGGTGATCTCGTCATTGGCATTGGCCAGCAGTTCGCCGCTCTCCTTGTCCACCACGGCGTGCGCGAGCACGCGCCCGATCAGGAATTCCTGCGGCACGCCGATCTTGGTCAGGTTCGCTTCCTGCATGTCGCGCACGTGCTTGACCGTGATGCGCTTGTCCTTGGCGACGATCAGCTTGCCCGTCTTGGTCACGAAGTCGAAACGCGCCATCTCGCCGCGCAGGCGTTCCGGCACCAGTTCAAACTCGATCGCTTCCTTGCCGAGGTGAAAGGTGTCGAAGGTGAAGAATTCGGCAAGAATCTGCTCGGGCGTGTAGCCCAGCGCCTTCAGCAGGATCGTCACCGGCATCTTGCGGCGGCGGTCGACGCGGAAGTAGAGGTAATCCTTGGGATCGAATTCGTAATCGAGCCAGGAACCGCGGTAGGGAATGATCCGCGCCGAGAAC
>CAZXNF010000843.1:0-1140 GCA_964641785.1 uncultured Streptomycetaceae bacterium
CCGCTTCGCCACTGCGGGCTTCATGCTGCGCATCAAGCCCTTGCGGCTCACAGGCGGCTACCGAGGTGCGTGTGCCAACGCGCCAGAGCGCGGAAGACCGCGCCCTGGCTTTGCGCGTTGGGCATGCGCTGTCCCGGCACCACCGGCTTCTGCTCTGTCCTGGCGTGAACGCGTGCTGCCCGCCGCCTGCGCTGTCGGCCATAAAGCCGGCCCACGGCTTCGTCGGCTGGTACTCCAATCGCGCACGCGGTGAGCAGGCGAAGGCGCACAAGACTCTGGCTGCGCCGGTCCCTGTGCTGGACCTGTACGCGCCGACCATCGAGCCCGCGAAGGAACCCGTGAGCGCGTTCGCCGCGCGTGCCAGGTCAGCCTGGGCGCGGCTGATCCGCAAGGTCTACGAAGCCGATCCGCTCGAATGCCCCCTAGACGGGGGAGGGGCCCTGTCTTCCCCCCTGTGTCACGGCCCGCTGCGCATCATCGCGCTGATCGACGATCCGCCCGTGGTGCGGCGCTGGGGCTGTGGCAGCCCGAGGCGATGGAGCGCTCGCTGCCGCTGCCTCCTGCAGCATGGTCTGTGAACAGCCTCCTGCCAATGACGTACCACCCCGTACCCGACATCGCGAAAAAGGCGCGAGGCCCGCGGCTGGCCAGCCGCGGGCCTCGCGCGCTGTGCGCGCATCACATCAAGCCCAGGGGCGGGGTTTGGGGATCGCCGGGATTGCGAATCGTGCGGCATCGGGCGCAAACTCTACCCGGACTCGTTGCCGCAAGCTCGACATTGGGGCTATGCAGACAGGCACAGGCGGGTGCTCGGGGTAGGAGCGGGGTTGATTTTCCTATCCGTCTTCAGCACGGCAAGCCATCAGGGGAGGCATTGCGATGGAAAAGTTCATTCGTCTGCTCGCTGCGAGCGGGATGCTGGCGCTGTTCGCGCACGCGGCCATCGCGCAGTATCCCGTCCGACCGGTCCGCTTCATCGTGCCCTTTCCGGCGGGCGGAGGAGTCGATATTGTCGCGCGCGCGCTCGGGGATAAACTGACCGTGCAGCTCGGCCAAACGATAGTCATCGACAACAAACCCGGCGCCGGCACCACCATCGGCACCGAGGCCGCGGCGAAAAGTACGCCCGACGGCTACAGC
>CAZXNF010000844.1:0-1137 GCA_964641785.1 uncultured Streptomycetaceae bacterium
TTCACCGGCTTCCAGGGCGAGGCGCAGGAAAATCCGTTGCTCGCGGCCGGCCGCGTCGCGGAGAAGCTGGGGTTGCCCGCGCGCCGCGTGACGGCCGTTGCCCAGTTGCCGTCCATCCCCGCCGACGCCGTGCTGGTGCTGCCCGACCGCCGCGCGATGACGCCGCAGTCCGCGCGCCAGCTGCGTGCCTGGGTGGAGCGGGGCGGCCATCTCATCACCACCGGCATCCCGGGAGACGACGACGATCCGCTGCTCGACCCGCTGCGCATCCGCCGCGAATGGAGCAAGAGCGGCATGCAGACGCTCTACGACCTGTCCCTGTCGAAGGGCGCGCCACCACTGCGCATCCAGTTGAAGGCGCGCACGAGCCGCATGCGGTTTGCGCAAGGCACGCCGCGCGCCGCGTTTTCGGTCGTCGACAAGGCCGGCATGGCCTGGGTACTGCACGTACCGGTGGGCGGCGGCGCGGTCACCGTGCTGTCCAGCCTCGGGTTCATGAGCAACAGCGAGCTGGGCCAGTTCGACCATGCGGAAGCTTTCTGGCAACTGGCCAAGCTGCAGCCCGACCGCCGTTCGCTGTGGACCGCCACGCGGCTGGAACTGCCCTCGCTCACGCGCTGGATCCGCGAGCACGCGCTGGGCGCTAGCGGGGTAGCCGTGGTGTTGCTGCTGTTCTGGCTGTGGCGCGTGGTGCCGCGCTTCGGCCCGATGGCGCCCGATCCCGAGGCCGCGCGGCGGCGTTTGCTCGATCACCTGCGCGCTGCGGGGCGCTTTCACTGGCAGCGCGGTGGCTCGCTGGCGCTGCTGCACGCTGCGCGCGAGGCCTGCCTGCGCCGGCTGGCGCGCGTGCATCCCGACCTCGCCGTGCTCGCACCCGCGGACCGCGCCCGTGAGGCCGCGGCGCGCACCGGCCTTTCGCCCGACGCCGCGCGCATCGCCTTTGAACTGCCTGCCGTGGATGCACGCGAATTCACCGCGGCGGTGAGTGCACTGCAACTCTTCGAGGAGCGGCTGAACCGCCGCGCCTAAGTGGTAATGAGTAATGAGTAATGGGTGACAGGCAAACCAATCTCAGCACCGAATGTCTCCCCCATTACCCATTACCCATTACCCATTACCCATTACCCATTACCCATT
>CAZXNF010000845.1:0-1137 GCA_964641785.1 uncultured Streptomycetaceae bacterium
CGGATCGGGCTACATCTTTCGCGCATTCTTCGCGATCAAGACGCCCATGACGCGCGCGGACGGCACGCCGGTCGGCGCCGTGTTCGGCTTCTGCTCGATGCTGTGGAAGCTGCTGCAGGAACAGGATTGCGACCATCTCGCCGTGATCTTCGACGCCGGACGGCGCAGCTTCAGGAACGACATCTATCCCGAGTACAAGGCGCATCGCCCGGAGGCGCCGCCCGAGCTGGTGCCGCAATTTGCGCTGGTGCGCGAGGCCACGCGCGCTTTCAACCTGCCGGCCATCGAGGCGGCTGGCTTCGAGGCCGACGATCTGATCGCGACCTATGCCCGCACTGCGCAGGAAGCCGGCGCCAAGGTGACGATCATCTCCTCGGACAAGGATCTGATGCAGCTCATCCGACCCGGTGTCGCGATGTGGGATCCAATGAAGAACAAGCCGATCGGCGAAGCGGAAGTGCTGGAGAAATTCGGCGTCGCGCCCGATCGCGTCGTGGACGTGCAATCGCTGGCGGGCGATTCGACAGACAATGTGCCGGGCGTGCCCGGGATCGGCGTCAAGACCGCGGCCGAGCTCATCGGCGTCTACGGCGATCTCGATACGCTGCTGGCGCGGGCCGGAGAGATCAAGCAGCCCAAGCGTCGCGAGGCGCTGCTCACCAACGCCGACAAGGCGCGCATCAGCCGCGAGCTCGTGCGGCTGAAGGATGATTGCGTGGTGCCCGAAGGGTTGGACGCGTTGGTCAAGCGCAGGCGACGCTGCGCAGCTTCCTCGAAGCGCAGAACTTCAAGAGCCTGCTCGCGCGGTTCCAGGCGGATGGCAGCGTCGTCTCGACCGATGCCCCGCTGGCGGCGACGCGTGTAGCCGGAGATACGGTGACGGCGACGCCCGGCACGGCGCGCTATGTCCTGATCCAGGATGAGAAGACGCTCGACCAGTGGATCGCGCGCGCGCTCGAGGCCGGGCAGTTCGCGGTCGATACCGAGACCACGTCGCTCGATGCGGTGCGCGCCGAGCTCGTCGGCGTGTCGCTGGCGATCGAGCCCGGCGAGGGCGCGTATATCCCGCTCGCGCATGTGAAGCCCGGCGGGGCGACGGCCGAGGGCGAGCTGGCGCTCGGCGGCAAGGTCGAACCC
>CAZXNF010000846.1:0-410 GCA_964641785.1 uncultured Streptomycetaceae bacterium
GGACAATATCCAGGTCAATGCCGTGCTGCCGGGTTGGATCGACACCGACCTCACCCGGGGCGGCCGAGCCCAGATCAAGGGGCTGCACGAGCGCGTGCTCGAGCGCACGCCGGCGGGCCGCTGGGGCGAGCCCGACGATCTCGCGGGCATCGCGGTGTTCCTGTGCAGCGCCGCATCCGATTTCGTGACCGGCACGGCAATCCCGGTCGATGGCGGCTACGCCATCAACGGCTGAGACGCGACGTCACGCCGCGGCATTGGCGCCTGGCGCCACGGCCGTCTCCAGGCGCGCGTAGCGCGTCGCCGCAAAGCGATCGATCGTTCCGGCGCGCGACTTGCGCCGCGACTCGATGAGGTCGCGCGCCGTCGCGTGCAGCCCACCGCGCAGCGCGGCGTCGATCGTGAAGCGC
>CAZXNF010000846.1:420-1133 GCA_964641785.1 uncultured Streptomycetaceae bacterium
GAAGACATCCCGCTGCGCCGCACTGCCGCCAAGCGACGCCAGCCGTCGCCACGCCGCGATCAACAACGCCGTGGCGTCCTCGTAGCGACCGAGACTGAACGCGCGCAGCCCCTGGGCGATCGCCAGACCGGGATGGCGCGCAACGCGATCCATTTCGCTGCCGGCGCGGATCGCCGCTTGGCGCAGCGACGCGATCAGGGCGGCCGCATCTTCAATGCGCCCGCCGGCCAACAGGGCCTGGAGGTAGTGAAGACGCGCGAATACCACGGCATCGTCATCGAAGCGGCGCGCGGCAAGATCGGCGAGTTCCTGCCAGCGCGTCCCGACGCCGACGGCGTCGAGCTCGAGCCGCGACACCAGCGACACGGCGTTGGCGACATCCCTGAAATCATCGGTCGGCTCGGCGCGGATGACCTGGTCATAGAGCATGAGCGCCTGATCAGGACGACCGTGCTCGAGCTCGAACAACGCAAGGTGCCAGCCGAGATGCAGTCGGAAGTTGCCGCAGCCGATCCAGGATTCGCGATGCCGCTCCAGCCAACGCATGCCGTCGGCGGCGCGCCCGGTCATCTCATGGACATGCGCCACCGCGTGGATGGCCCAGACATCATCGGGTGCGAGCTCGGCCGCTTCGCGCCCGGCACGCTCGGCCGCGTCGAACTCGCCCATTTCCTCACGCGCGAAGGCGGCACAGCCCAGCACGAAACCGCGCG
>CAZXNF010000847.1:0-1132 GCA_964641785.1 uncultured Streptomycetaceae bacterium
TTAAATGGGGTTGGGAGCCGGACCCAACGAACAGGGTCGTATCCGTCGTGCGAGATTGAGGCCAACCCCTGCTCGGATATTCGACGGCGGACGGTCGGCGGGACCGAGACACCGCGGGACAGGAACCTGACCCCCGAGGAAATCCACAGCTTTCGGCATCCCCATGGCCGTCGCGCTCAAGCTCCTCTTGACGACCGGCCAGCGTCGCGGAGAACTGCGCCCTTTTCGGACGGATCGAGCGTCCGTGCCGCAGTTGTGCGTCTCAAGCGTTTCGCGAGCGGCCCACTCTGCTCCAGAGCCATGCGCACGAGAGAAAGCGACCGCGTTCGCGGATGGCTTGTGCCGCGCAACTCATAAGAATCTGCAGCTTGTATTTCGCAGTGAAGCTGCGCCGTTTCGAAATTGCCGTGAATTCGGCCGAAGCCACTTTGGGCGCCACCACAACCCGGGCAGCAGGCACCGTCGAACCAGAAACCTCAGGCGCGAAGGGCAAGGGCGTGGGAAGACGTTCGGGCATTACCATCAGATCGTTCTCCTGCGCCATCGAGTGTAAACTTAGTGGATGCATTGGAAGACGTTTGATCGGCTCAGGCAGGAGCACGACGCTGCGACCCAGGTCAGTTTCCATGGCATCGGGCGCAAGCTGGGGTTTCTGCCTCGACCACTAGACGAGTGAATCTGTTTCGCAACATGGCAAAAGTTGGCCCGGCAAGGCCGATGACCAGACTTGCGATCCAGTTATGCCTTGGCAACCTCTGCCACGATACTTTGATATGCCAGCGCTTTCAGCGCGTCCCCGGTCCCGAACAAAGCATTTGCATAACGGTCACCGTCAATCTCACTGACATGGTCAACCCAGGCGGTGACCGAGTTCAAGGCCCCCCACCATGTCTTATCGGCGGCTGGGATAGATATTGGCGACACACATGCGATGGCATGACCCTCTTGGTGCAGTGTCATGATCTGATCGCGCTTGGCCCCAATGGTCGCCATGCGCGTGTCGTGCGCCTTGCCTACTTTGTCGTTGGTTGCAGCGTTTGCCGGGCGGGCTGGCATTGGCAGTAGCTTTTCCAAGAAGGCAGCAAATGCATCATCGCTGCATTGAGCGGCAACCAGCTTCTTCATGGATTCC
>CAZXNF010000848.1:0-1127 GCA_964641785.1 uncultured Streptomycetaceae bacterium
CCAAGGGCAACATCGCCGGCGGCCTGACGACGATCGAGGAAAAAGCGCTGGGCAACATCCAGAAGATCGGCAAGACCTGCAAGGTGATCGGCTGCATCGACAAGGCGGAAACGCCGACCAAGCCCGGACTGTGGTTTATGGATTCGTCGTCCGCCGCCGCGGAGATGGTGACGCTGTGCGCCGCCTCCGGCTACGTGGTGCACCTCTTCCCGACCGGCCAGGGCAATGTGATCGGCAATGCGATTCTGCCGGTCATCAAGCTGTGCGCGAACCCGCGCACCGTGCGCACGATGTCCGAGCACATCGACCACGACTGCTCGGGCCTGCTGCAGCGCGAGAAGAACCTCGACCAGACCGGCGACGAGTTGCTCGACGTGATGCTGCGCACCTGCAACGGCCGGCTGACCGCGGCCGAGGCGCTGGGGCATCGCGAGTTCGTGCTGACGCGTTTGTACGAATCCGCTTAAACCGGAATGCGCCGCAGAGACGCAAAGGACGCAGAGAAAGCCATTCAATGCTGCTCCTCTGCGATCTCTGCGTCTCAGCGGCTAATTTTGTGTTTGGAGGTCGTCGGCCATGACCGTGCTCAGAGGCGCTGACGTTCTCGCGCAGGCGCTCGCCGCCGCCGGCGCCCGCACGATCTTTTCGCTCTCCGGCAACCAGATCATGCCGGTCTACGACGCCGCGCTCGACGCCGGGCTGCGGCTGATCCATGTCCGCCACGAAGCCGCCGCGGTACACATGGCGGATGCGTGGGCGCGGCTCAACGACACGGTTGGTATTGCCTTGCTGACCGCGGGGCAGGGCCACACCAACGGCGTCGCCGCCCTGCCCACCGCGTGGTTCGCGGAGTCGCCGGTGGTGATGCTCTCCGGTGCCGCACCGCTGTCGCAGGCCGGCCGCGGCGCTTTTCAGGAAATGGACCAGCCCGCGATCGCAGCACCCTTGGTGAAAGCGTCCTGGGCCGCGCAAAGTGCCGCCGGTCTCGGCACGGACCTCGCGAAGGCGATCCGGCTGGCGCGCTCGGGCCGTCCGGGCCCCGTGCACATCAGCCTGCCCTTCGATGTGCTGGAAGAAAAGATTGCCGGCGCGCCACCACCGCCGCCCGCGTCCGCATTCGCGCCGGC
>CAZXNF010000849.1:0-1127 GCA_964641785.1 uncultured Streptomycetaceae bacterium
ATACGTGGTCGATTTCCTGCCTAAGGTCAAAATCGAGGTGGTCCTCACCGAGAAACAGGTTGAGCCGGCGATCGAGGCCATCATCAAGGCGGCGCGCACCGGCAAGATCGGCGACGGCAAGATTTTCGTCACCACGGTGGAGCAGGTCGTCCGCATTCGCACCGGCGAGACCGGAGAAGCGGCGGTTTAGAGGCCAGGACTAAGGACGCAGGACTCGGGGCTGAGGGGAAAACCCGAGTCCTCAGTCCTGTCTCCTCGCCCCTGATTTTAGAAGCACGATCAGTGCGCCGCCGCCGCCGTCAACTGCGCGCGCCTGGCAGTAGGCCAGCACCTCGTCGCGCTGCAGCAGCCAGACGGCGACTTTCCCTTTCAGCACGGGCTCGCGGCGTTTGGACCGCAGCCCCTTGCCGTGCACGATCCGCACGCAGCGCGCGGTTGACCGCCGGCACTCCTGCAGAAACACCACGAGCGCTTCCCGTGCCTCGTCGACCGTGTGGCCGTGCAGGTCGAGGTGGCTGTCGATGCGCCAGTGGCCGCGTCGCAGCTTGCGAATGACGTCGGCAGGTAGGCCCGGCCGCAGAAAACGCAGTTCCTCGCCGCTTTCCATGGCGAGTTCGTAGGGGACGTGGTCGGAAAGGCTTTCGTGCAGCGCCGCCGCTTCATCGCGGAAGAGTTGCGCGGGGATGGGGCGGGGACGCGGCTTCGGCAGTTCAGCCCGGCCGTGCGCGGTGATCGGCGCAACGGCGCCGACCTGCGCGTTGACGAGCGCCGCGAAGGAATCAGCCCCGGTGTTCTCCGGAGGCGCGGAAGCTGCGCGTTTTTTCACCGGCCGTCTCCACGCGCGTCATGCGGTGAGCGACTCAAGGTAGCGCTGTGCGTCGAGTGCGGCCATGCAGCCAGTTCCCGCGCTGGTGACGGCCTGGCGGTAGACGTGGTCCTGCACGTCGCCGGCGGCAAATACGCCGGGGATGCTGGTGGCCGTGGCCATGCCTTCGTTGCCTGATTTACTGATGATGTAGCCGTTCTTCATGGTCAACTGGCCTTCGAAGATGGCGGTGTTCGGTTTGTGGCCGATCGCAATGAACACGCCCTGCAGCGGTTTCTCCGCGGCGGCGCCGGTCTTGGCA
>CAZXNF010000850.1:0-1125 GCA_964641785.1 uncultured Streptomycetaceae bacterium
TGCCCGCCATCACGCTGACCAGCGCCGAGAACCAGGAACCGATCGCCGCGGCGATGGCGGACGCGCGCCTGCTCGTGCACCTCGGGCCCGTGCCGGCGGTCAGCGTTGCCCAGATCGCCGACGCCGTGCGCGGCCTGCGCGCGATGCCGGCGCTCACGCGCGCGATGGCCGACGCCGGCCGCGCGCTGGTGGACGGCCGCGGCGCACAACGCGTCGCGCGGCGGTTGCTCGGCGGCGTCATCCGCCTGCGCCGCGCACAGGCGGACGACTGCCTGCCGGTGTTCGAATGGCGCAACGACGAGCGCACGCGCCGCTACTCGCTCGATCCGGCGCCGCTCGCCTGGAACTCGCACCGGGCCTGGTTCGACCGCATGCTGGCGAACGCCGCGCACGTGCTGCTGATCGGCGAGGACGACGACGGTCCGCTGGGGGTCTTGCGCTATGATCTTGCCGGTGGCGACGCGCGGGTCTCGGTCTATCTGGTGCCCGGGCGGCAGGGCGAGGGCCGCGGCAGCAGCCTGATCGCCGCCGGCAGCCGCTGGCTCGCGGCGCATTACGCGTCGGTGCAGCGGGTCACGGCGGAGATCCTGCCGGAAAATCAGGCTTCGGTGCTGGCGTTCTCTGAAGCGGGCTTCAAACTGCGCCACGCGGTCTACATTTCCACGCTCACCCCCGACGCCTCCTGAAACCCCTCATGCGCATCGCCAACCGTGAACTCGGACCCGGACACCCGCCACTGGTGGTGGCCGAAATGTCCGGCAACCACAATCAGTCGCTGGACCGCGCGCTCGAGATCGTCGATGCCGCCGCGCGCACCGGCGCGCACGCGCTGAAGATCCAGACCTACACCGCGGACACCATGACGCTCGACCTCGACGAGGGCGACTTCCGCATCGACGATCCGAACAGCCTGTGGGCCGGCAAATCGCTCTACAAGCTGTACGAAGAGGCCTACACGCCTTGGGAATGGCACGCACCCATCTTCGAACGCTGCCGCCAGCACGGCATGATCGGTTTCAGTTCGCCCTTTGACGCCACGGCGGTGGACTTTCTCGCCGGCCTCGATGTGCCCTGCTACAAGATTGCCTCCTTCGAGAACACCGACATTCCGCTGATCCGCAAGGT
>CAZXNF010000851.1:0-1124 GCA_964641785.1 uncultured Streptomycetaceae bacterium
CTACCTGGTGTCCGACGGTGCCAACAAGCCGTACCGCGTGAAGATCCGCGCGCCGGGGTTCCCGCACCTGGCTGCGCTGGACGAAATGTCGCGCGGACACATGATCGCCGATGTGGTCGCCATGATCGGCACGCTCGACATCGTGTTCGGGGAAATTGACCGGTGAACGCGCCCATGCTCCTCGCGCCCGACTCGCTCGCGAAGATCGAGCGCGAGGTCGCCAAGTATCCGTCCGACCAGAAACAGTCGGCGGTAATGGCGGCGCTCGCCATCGCCCAGAAGGAAAAGGGCTGGCTGTCCACCGAGACCATGGACTTCGTGGCGGCCGTGCTCGGCATGGCGCCGATCGCGGTCTACGAGGTGGCGAGTTTCTACACCATGTACAACCTGAAGCCGGTCGGGAAGTACAAGCTGGCGATCTGCACCAATCTGCCGTGCGCGTTGCAGGGCGCGACACACGCCGCCGAGCATTTGAAGAAGAAGCTGGGCGTGGGGTTCAACGAAACCACCGCCGACGGCTGCTTCACGCTCAAGGAAGGCGAATGCATGGGCGCCTGCGGGGATGCACCGGTGGTGATCGTGAACGACCGCGAAATGCGCGGCTCGATGACGCCCGATGCCCTGGACAAAATGATCGCGGAGTTCAAGTAATGGGCCTGCCCGTTCCGCCGTTCGCCACCAGCATCTTCGGCCCCGCCGCGATCATCCTTGGCGGACTCGACGGCACCAACTGGCGTCTCAAGGACTACGAGTCCCGCGGCGGCTATCAGGCGCTGAAAAAGATCATCGCCGAGAAAATTCCGCCATCGGCCGTGATCGATACCCTGAAGAAGTCGGCTTTGCGCGGACGCGGCGGTGCGGGCTTCCCGACCGGGCTCAAGTGGAGCTTCATGCCGCCGAAGGAGAAGTACGCCGGCCAGAAGTACCTGGTGTGCAACTCGGACGAGGGCGAGCCGGGCACCTTCAAGGACCGCGACATCCTGCGCTACAACCCGCACATCCTGATCGAGGGGATGGCGATCGGCGCCTACGCGATGGGCATCACCGTGGGCTACAACTACATCCACGGCGAGATCTGGGACGTCTACGAGCGCTTCGAGGAGGCGCTCGACGAGGCCCGCGCC
>CAZXNF010000852.1:0-1122 GCA_964641785.1 uncultured Streptomycetaceae bacterium
CGAGGGCACCGAGCGCCGCCCCCTCTACCAGTCGCGCGCGGAGCACCGGGATCGCCACGCGCAGCAGCACCTGCCACGGCGTGGCGCCTAACGTGCGCGCCTCGTCCTCCAGCGCGCCATCGTAAGCGGACAGCGCGCCGAGGATGTACAACGTCACGTAGCCCGATGCAGGGACGAGGTGCGCGAGGAGCACGCCCGGCCACGAGCTTCCGACCCCCAACCGGAGCGCGAGGACCTGCACTCCGACGCCGAAAGCCACGGGGGGCGCAATGACGGGGAGAAAGGCCGCCATCGCCGCGAGACGGCGCGTGCGCGCGGGGGCCCGCCAGATCGCGCGACCGGCCACGAAGCCGATGACGACGGAGAGGGCGCCGGTGGTGACGGCGAGCGTGACGCTGGAGAGGAGTGCGTCGACGAGTCGTGGCGACCGGAGCAGCGCAAACGACGACATCGCCCCCGCGAAGCCCGGCACCAAAACAGGATAGCGCCACGCCGGGGCGAGCCCCCGCGCGACGAGGACTAGGACGGGGGCGATGCTCACAATCGCGAGCAGCGACAGCAGGAGGAGGCGCCGCGACCTGGGGGCGCCCGTCATCGTCGATCCTCGCCGAGGGCGTCGAGGGTCCGCTGATGGAAGACGACGAGCCCCACCGCCAGCAGGAGCGCTAGGAGCGCCAAAACGTGCGCCCCTCCGCGCCGCGCGAGGTCGATGTCGGTGGAACGCTCGTACGTCAGGATGGAGAGCGGGAGCGGATCGCTCGGCGCCAGCAGCACCGCCATCTCGTACTGGCCGAGGAGGAAGGCGAAGACGGCGATGACGGCGGGGGCGATGCCGCGCCAGAGGAGCGGGAGCGTCACGTGGCGGAGCGTCATCGCAGGGGTGGCCCCCAGCGTCCGCGCCGCCTCCTCGTGCTCGTCGCCGCGCGTCTCGAGGACGGCGAGCGCCGAGAGGGCGAGGAAGGGAAACTCCTTCCACGCGAAGGCGACGACGAGCCCCACTCCCGGGCGATCGTAGACCAGCGCGGGAAAGTCCGACGGTGTGTCGATCCAGCCGAGCGCGAAGGCGACCCGCGCCAGGATCCCGCTTTGTCCGAGGAGGAGGAGGATCGCGAGGGCCCCCGC
>CAZXNF010000853.1:0-1121 GCA_964641785.1 uncultured Streptomycetaceae bacterium
GGGATGGCGTCCGCGCATCGCGCTCGCCGCGGGTATCGCGGCGGTCTGCCAGGACTATCGGGACCGGCTGCACCGCCCGACAGCAGTGCCGGCGTGACCGCCCGCCTCCTCATCACCGGCGGCAGCGGCCTGCTGGCGCTCAACTGGGCGTGCGCCGTGCGCGGACAGACGGACGTGGTCCTCGCCCCGCACCACCGGCAGGTTGCCCTGCAGGGCGTCCGCAGTGAGGCCCTTGAACTCGACGATGCGGCGGCACTGACCCGCGCGGTCGCGCGGATCGCGCCCGCGCTCGTCGTCCACACCGCCGGCCTCACCAGCGTGGACGCGTGCGAACGCGATCCGGTGGCAGCCCACCACGCCAACGTCACGATCGCCGCGAATACCGCGGCGGCGGCCGCGGCGTGCGGCGCCCGCTTCGTCCACATTTCGACCGACCACCTGTTCGCCGGCACCCAGGCGCTGTGCACGGAAGATACGCCACCGGCGCCGCTCAATGTCTACGCCCGGACCAAGCTCGAGGCCGAAGCGGAAGTGCTGCGCCTCGCGCCCGACGCGCTGGTCGTGCGCACCAATTTTTTCGGCTGGGGCCACCGCTACCGGCAGTCCTTCAGCGACTGGATCATCGCCAGCCTCGAAGCCGGTCGCCCGCTCACCATGTTCGACGACGTCTGGTTCACCCCGACGCTGTGCGACGTGGTCGCCGCCGCGGTCACCGACCTGCTCGCGGCCGGCGCGCGCGGCATCTGGAATGTCGTCGGCAACGAGCGTGTGTCGAAATTCGACTTCGCGCAGAAGCTCGCCCAGGCATTTGATCTGCCGGGACATTTGATCGTGCGTGGTAAACTCGCCACCGCTCTGCTGGCCGCTCCCCGCCCGCGCGACATGTCCCTCGATAACGCCAGAACGCGTGCAACTCTCGGCCGCTCCCTTGGCACTGTCGAGGACGCCCTGTTCGCCCTGCGGGCGCAGGATCGCGGAGGCCGCCGGGCCGAACTGCTCGCCGCCGTGACCGCCGCAGCCACCGTTTAATCCGCCGGAGTCAACTTGTCCTTCCTCACAGGCAAATCCGTACTGGTCACCGGCGCCACCGGCTCCTTCGGCAAGCGTTTCGTGCGCCACGT
>CAZXNF010000854.1:0-1120 GCA_964641785.1 uncultured Streptomycetaceae bacterium
CCGCCCGCCGTTTCACCAGTGACGAACCCGGCGAAATCATCGCGGGGATCACCGCGTGCCGGCCCTTCACGATCGCCGCGGCCGCGCGCAGGTCTTCCAGTCGCGCATTGGTGCACGAACCGATGAACACCCGGTCCACCTTGATGCTGCTCAGCAGTTGCCCCGGCTTGAGGCCCATGTACTCCAGCGCCCGCGTGTAGTGCGCGCGTTGTTCCGCACTGCCGGCCGCTTGCGGATCGGGCACCTTGCCGGTGATGGGCAGGGCGTCGCCGGGCACCGTGCCCCACGTCACCATGGGCACGAGGTCCGCGGCGGACAGGGTCACTTCCTTGTCGAAGCGCGCGCCGGCGTCGGTCGGCAGCGTTTTCCAGAACGCGAGCGCCCGGTCCCAGTCCTCGCTCTGTGGCGCGTATTCTCGGCCCTGCAAGAAGCGGAAGGTCGTGTCGTCGGGCGCCACCAGGCCCGCCCGCGCACCGGCCTCGATCGACATGTTGCAGACCGTCATCCGCTGCTCCATCGACATGCCGCGGAAGGCGGAGCCCGCGTACTCGATAACGTGGCCGCTGCCGCCGGTGATGCCGATCTTCGCGATGATCGTGATGATCACGTCTTTGGCGGTCACGCCCTGCGGCAATGCACCCTCGATAGTGACGCGTAATGTTCTGGGCTTGCGATACCACAGGCACTGCGTGGCCATCACGTGCTTGATCTCGGAGGCGCCAATGCCGAAGGAGAATGCGCCGAACGCGCCGTTCGTCGTGGTGTGTGAATCGGCGGCGGTGATCGTCATGCCCGGCTGCACCAACCCGAGGTCCGGACCCACGACGTGCATGATGCCCTGCCGTTCGTTGTCCATGCCGATGAAGGGGATGCCGAAGTCGCGCGCGTTGGTGCCGAGCTGCTCGATCATCCGGCGGATGTCCGGATCGCGGATGCCGGCGAGCCCGCCCGCGCGGTTGAGCGTCGGCAGGTAATGGTCCGCAATCGCGATCTGCCGCAGCGGCTGGCGCAGCCTTCGCTGCGCCAGCCGCAACCCGTCGAAGGCGTAGAACGGGCCTTCGTGGATAAAATTGCGATCGATGTAGACCAGCGATTCGCCGTCCTCGCGCTGCGCGACAAC
>CAZXNF010000855.1:0-560 GCA_964641785.1 uncultured Streptomycetaceae bacterium
CGCGTCGCCGTGCACCAGCACGGGCAGCACCTGGTCGCCCTTGGTGTCGCCGCGGCGGTGCTGGCGCGCGCGCACCGATCCTTCGACCACCGGGTTGACGATCTCCAGATGCGAAGGATTGAACGCCAGCGACACGTGCATGGGGCCGCCGGGCGTCATGATGTTCGACGAGAAGCCCTGGTGGTATTTCACGTCGCCCGACAGCATGTGGTCGTCGTGCTTGCCCTCGAATTCGGCGAACAGGTCCTTGGGCATCTTGCCCAGCGTATTGACCAGCATGTTGAGCCGGCCGCGATGGGCGATGCCGATCACCATCTCCTGCACGCCCATCTTGCCGGCGCGCTGCAGGATGACGTCGAGCGACGGGATCAGCATCTCGCCGCCTTCGAGCGAAAAACGCTTCTGGCCGACGTACTTGGTGTGCAGGTAGCGTTCCAGGGTTTCCGCGGCCGTCAGGCGCTCGAGGATATGCTTCTTGGCGTCGGCATCGTAGGCCGGATGCGAGCGCACCGTCTCCAGGCGCTCCTGGATCCAGCGCTTCTGCGGCACGTCGGTCATGT
>CAZXNF010000855.1:570-1118 GCA_964641785.1 uncultured Streptomycetaceae bacterium
AGGCCGTAGGTGGCCGGATCGAGTTCCGCAATATACGGCGGCGCGTGGCGGCCCAGCGGATCGAGATTGGCCAGGCGCGCGCCCTGGAAACGGAAAGCGCCGATCATCTGCAGCACGCCGTACTGCTTGTCCGAGAGCTGCGAACCGGGACCGGCAACGACCGTCGGACGGGCGGCGCGGGAACGTTTGGCAAACGCTTCCTGCACCGGTGCATGCGACACATCGCGGGGGCCATCATCCAGCCGCTGCAGCGTGTCGAAATAATCGCGCCAGCGCGGCTCCACCGAGCCCGCATCCTCGAGGTAGCGGTCGTAGAGGGCCTCGATGAAGGGCGCGTTCGCGCCGAACAGGTAGGAATTTCCCAGCATGTCCTTGTACATGGCGTCGATCTCCGGCGGTTCCAGCCCGCCCTTCAGCAAAAAACCCGCGCGAGCGGGTTTTCGGGGTGCTTCACTTCCGTTTGGCCAGCGGGACGAATGCCCGCGTGTCCTGTCCGATATAAAGCTGGCGCGGGCGCGCGATCTTCTGGTCGGGGTCGGCGATCATTT
>CAZXNF010000856.1:0-1116 GCA_964641785.1 uncultured Streptomycetaceae bacterium
GAACCGCACGTTCTTCTGGGGCTCGGTTGAAGGGTACGGCTCGAACACCACGCGCAATGGCGCGCAGCGCCTGCCGACCGCCCGCGAACGAGCCGGCGATTTCTCGCGATCGTTTGACTCCAGCGGCAACCAGGTGGTGGTTTATGACCCCCTCACCGGTGACGCCAGCGGCAACGGCCGGACGCCGTTCGCGGGCAACGTCATCCCGGCGAACCGGCTGAGCCCGATCGCCACGAAGATGCTCAGCTTCCTGCCGGCGCCGTCCAACGACGTCAGCAACGGCCAGTCGAACTTCTTCAGCGTCGCGCAGATTGAAGACCGGGCGATGATGTATACCGGCAAGCTCGATCACCGGTTCAGCAACAGCGTCTCGCTCAGTGGCTTCTATCTGTACAACACCACCGACGAGCCGTGCGCGAACTACCTGGAGCCGGGCCTGAGCGGCCCCAACCGGTTCATCGACAACGGCGACTACCTGCTGAAGCGCCGCATCCACATGCTGGCCTTGAACAACACCTGGCTGCCGAGCAGCAACACGGTGGTGACCGTGCGCTACGGCCTGACGCAGTTCCGCGATGACGACACGCTGTCGCTCGACTTTGACCCGGCGTCGCTCGGGTTCGCGCCGGCGTTCAGCAGCGCCATTCGGACGAAGAAGTTTCCAGTGGTCAACATCACCGACTACTACCAGCTAGGTGCTCAAGACCCCTCGGACCGCAACCTGTATTCATGGAGCGCGAACGGAACGGTGTCGAAGCTCTTGGGCCGCCACACCATCAAGACCGGCGTTGACTACCGCACCATTGGCCTCGACAGCCAGTCGTTTTCGGGCGGTGCCAGCGTCCTCAACTTCGATCGCCGCTACACGTCTCTCAATCCCAATGTGAACGGCGTCAACGGCGCCACGCCCTCGGGCAACGCGCTGGCAAGCCTGTTGCTAGGCTACCCCTCGGGTGACCCGGGCAACCAGAGCCGCATTGGCGTGTCGGCGCCGGCCAACTACTTCCTTAACTACTACGGCGCGTACTTGCAGGATGACTTCCGCGTCAACTCGAAGCTGACCATCAACGGTGGCCTGCGTATTGAGCACGAGACGGGTCTGAAGGAAGAAGAGAA
>CAZXNF010000857.1:0-1112 GCA_964641785.1 uncultured Streptomycetaceae bacterium
GGCGACTGGCGGCTTCACGCATGTCCAGCATCTCGGCGGGCTGGAGAATCCGTCCTTCCTGGTGCTGAGCCGCGACGAACGTTTCCTCTATGCCGTGCATGGCGACCGCGACTACGCGACCTCTTTCGCGCTCGATCCTGCGAGCGGCGTGGTGCGGCTGCTCAATCAGGCGACGACAGGCGGCAAGAACGGCGTGCGGCAGGATTTCTCCCGCGCCGGGAATTTCATGGTCGTCGCCAACTACATCGCCGGCAATGTCGCCGTGCTCGCGGTGCGCGGGGATGGCGCGCTGGGCGATCATCATGACCTGCTGGCGCTCAGCGGCGAGCTCGGTACGCATCGCACGGAGCAGACCCGCGCGCATCCGCACGATGTCGCCTTCGATCCCAGCCATGGTTTCGTGATGATCCCCGACAAGGGGCTCGATGCGATCTTCGTCCTGCGTTTCGACGACGCGACCGGGCGCTTGGCGCTGCATCGCAAGGTGCCGACACGGCCTGGCGCGGGGCCGCGCCACATCGCGTTTCACCCGACTCTCCCCGTGGCCTATGTCTGCAACGAGCTCGACAGCACGATGGCGACCTATCGGTGGAATGCGGTCGAGGGCGAGCTCACGCCACTGCAGATCGTGACTTCGCTGCCCGAGGATTTCTTCGGCGCGAATACGACCTCGGAGGTCGCGATCAGCAGGGACGGGCGCTTCGTCTATTGCTCCAACCGCGGTCATGACAGCATCGCGGTCTACGCGGCCGATCCGGCTTCGGGCAAGCTGCGCGCGGTCGGATGGGAGTCGAGCCAGGGCCGCGACCCGCGATTCATCGGGCGCGATCCGACGGGCAGGTTCCTCTACGCGACCAACGAGAACGGCGACAATGTCGTCGCCTTCGCGATCGATGCCGCGACAGGCAAGCTGCGCGCCACTGGCCACAGCGTGAAGCTCGGCAGCCCAGTCACGATCGCGTTCACGTCCGGCGTCTGAACATGCGTGACGCGTCCCTATCTTGTCGTCCCTCCTCAACTTGAGCTAGGTGATGCACACATCGTCGAGACGATGTCTCGGCGCCCGCAATCGATCGCCGAATGCGCGCATCCCCTCCTGGCGCGCAGCGCTA
>CAZXNF010000858.1:0-1109 GCA_964641785.1 uncultured Streptomycetaceae bacterium
CCTTCTCCACCGCCAACCCCAAGGCATGGTCCTCGGACAGTGTGATGGCGGTTCGGATGGTGACCAACGACCGCATATCGCCCCTCTTTCAGGCTACGGCGCAGGCAACCGAGGCGGCGATCACCAATGCGCTGCTGGCCGCCGAGACAACGACGGGAGCCGACGACTTGCGGATCTATGCCATGCCGGTGGAGCGTTTGATGGCGGCGATGCGAAAGTACGGACGCATCAAGTAAGGCAGATCAGCGCTGCCTCACGTGGACCAGCTCCCCTGCCACGTAGACGCGTTCCACCCACGTCTTGATGGAGAGGGGTGGCCCGTCCAGCACGATCACGTCGGCGTCCTTTCCAGTCGTTAGGCTGCCGAGTCGGGTGCTGACGCCGAGTATCTCGGCGGGCACGAGGGTCACGGCGCGCAGTACGTCGGTTTCGGACATGCCGTAGCCGGTGGCGATGCTCGCATCGAGCAGCAGCCACTTGGCGGAACCCGCCGGCGCCAGCGAGCCGAAGGCGCGCGAGAACGATGCAATGGCGGTCTTCACGCCGGCAGCGGTCAGCTTGGCCGCGGTGCCTTCGTCCACCGGTGGGTACTCACTCTTGTCGGGAATTTCTTCGTTGCTCACATACGGGTGCGAGACCTGTCCCAATACGACGGGGATCTTTCGCTCTGCCAACGCGGCCTGATGGACCTGTGCCGCCGCGCCCCCGTCGATGATGAGGTCGAAGTTGAACTCCCGCGCCACGTTCATGGCGGTGCGAATGTCACCGGGGCTATTGGCCTGCAGCCTGGCCGGAATTTCGCGGCGCAGCAGCTTGCCTAACGCTTCCATCGCCAGGTCACGCGGAAGAGTCGGGGTGGCCACCATATTGCGCTCGTACTCCTGGGCCCGCACAAGCATCTGGCGAAGCATGGCTACTTCGGCCATTCGCGTGGCCGGATCGCGCTGGCGCTGCGCGGCCGCTTTCTTGGGCGGTTCGCCTAACGTCATGTCTATCGACGCGGGGTCGCGCACGATCATTGATGCGAGGGTCGGGCCGGCCGTCTTGACCACCGCCCCCTGTCCTCCGATCACGGCAGCGTCGGCGGGGGCGATGTACATGGTCGTAAC
>CAZXNF010000859.1:0-1106 GCA_964641785.1 uncultured Streptomycetaceae bacterium
GCCAAGCTGATGTCGGGCCGTTTTTACGCTGCCGCCAAGCGCGCCGGCGAGAAGGTGCTGGGCGACCTCGCGCGGCGCGCGGAAGAGCACATGAAGGGCATGGTCATCCCCGGCACCCTGTTCGAGGAATTCGGCTTCAACTACATCGGCCCGATCGACGGCCATGACCTGGATGCGCTGATTCCGACGCTGACGAACATCCGGGCGCTCAAGGGCCCGCAGTTCCTGCACGTGGTGACGAAGAAGGGGCAGGGCTACAAGCTCGCGGAAGTCGATCCCGTGCTGTATCACGGGGTCTCCAGATTCAAACCCGACGACGGCATCGTCAGCGGCAAGGGCGGCGGCAAGCTCACCTACACCCAGGTGTTCGGCGAATGGCTGTGCGACATGGCGGAGCTCGACCCGCGGCTGGTGGCGATCACGCCCGCCATGCGGGAAGGCTCGGGGATGGTGAAGTTCTCGGAGCGCTTTCCGGCGCGTTACTTCGACGCCGGCATCGCCGAGCAGCACGCAGTCACCTTCGCCGCGGGCCTGGCCTGCGACGGCATGAAGCCGGTGGTCGCGATCTACTCCACGTTTTTGCAGCGGGGCTATGACCAGCTGATCCACGATGTGCTGATTCAGAACCTGCCTGTCGTCTTCGCCCTTGACCGCGCGGGGCTGGTCGGCGCGGACGGCGCCACCCACCACGGCGCATTCGACCTGTCCTTCCTGCGCTGCCTGCCCAACCTGACCGTGATGGTGCCCGCCGACGAGAACGAGTGCCGGCAGATGCTGTACACGGCCTTCCAGATGAATACCCCCGTGGCCGTGCGTTATCCGCGCGGCAGCGGCCCGGGGGTGGCGCTGCAAAAGGAGATGCACGCGCTGGCGGTGGGATGCGGCGAGATCCGCCGGCACGGCAAGAAACTCGCGCTGCTGTCGAAGAAAGTGGCGCTCCTCGCATTCGGCGCAATGCTGACGCCCGCGCTGGCCGCCGGCGAGGAGCTCGACGCGACGGTTGCCAACATGCGCTACGTGAAGCCGCTCGACGATGCGCTGGTGGCTGAACTCGCGCGCTCGCACGATCTCCTCGTCACCATCGAGGAGAACGTCGTGATGGGCGG
>CAZXNF010000860.1:0-1103 GCA_964641785.1 uncultured Streptomycetaceae bacterium
CGGTCAAGGAGCTGATCGCACTCGCCAGGGAAAAACCGGGCCGCCTCAACTATTCCTCGAGCGGCTTCGGCGGCATCATCCACATGGCCGGGGAGCTCTTCGACACGATGGCCCGCGTCAAGATGTCGCACATTCCCTACAAGGGCGGCGCGCCCGCGGTGCTCGCGGTGCTGGGCGGTGAAGTGGATCTGACCTTCATCGCGATCCCGGTCGCCGCGCCGCACATTCGCAGCGGCAAGGTGCGCGCAATTGCGGTCAGCACCGCCAAGCGCTCTGGCGTGATGCCGGAACTGCCCACGATCGCCGAAGCGGGTGTGCCGGGGTACGAAGTCGTCAATGCGTACGGCGTGATGGCGCCGGCCGGCACACCGCGCGAGATCGTCGTGAAGCTGCAGCAGGAAATCGCGCGCATCCTCAACCTCCCGGACGTGCGGGAGCGGCTGATGGGATTGGGCGCGGAGCCCGTGGGCAGCACACCGGAGACGTTCAGCGCTTACCTGCAGACCGAGACCGCCAAGTGGAGCAAGGTCGTGAAAGCGACGGGGGTCGAGCTGCAGCCCTGGTGAGCGGTGGCGTCGCCCGCGCCGACTGCGCGTACCGGCACAGGGCAGCGGACGGGGGCTCCAGCACGTTGACGCCGCAGGATCGGTCCCGTTTAATGTCTGTACAGGATCGCCAACAGAGCGATACGCGCTGTTCAGGAGGAGGATGGCCATGCGCTACACCCCGCCCATTGGCTGCGCCCTGCTCTGTCTTGCAGGTGCCGCCGACGCACAGAATTACCCCGACAAACCCGTCACCCTGATCGTCGCGTTTCCGGCCGGCGGCTCCGCCGACCTCGTCGCGCGCGCCGTCGCGCAGCAGATGAGCGAAACCTGGAAGCAGCCGGTCGTGATTTCCAACCGCGCCGGCGCCAGCGGCAACATCGGCGCCGAAGCGGTGGCCAACGCCGCGCCCGACGGCTACACGCTCCTCATGGGCACCACGGCGCTGGCGAGCAGCCCCGCGCTGTACGCGAAGCTGGGCTACGACCTCACCCGCGACCTCGCGCCCGTCGGACTGGTCGTCGTCATGATGAACGTGCTCGTCGTGCACCCTTCGCT
>CAZXNF010000861.1:0-1099 GCA_964641785.1 uncultured Streptomycetaceae bacterium
GCACCTGCAGGTCCGCCCCGGTCGCGCGCGCATGTTCGAGCAGCGTCGCCGGCGGGTCGCGGTCCCCGCATACGGCCGGGCGGCCGGCGCGATAGATGTGCGCCTTCTCCCAGCCGATCTTTTCGCGCGTGTCGCCGAGCCAGAACTGGTGGTCGAGATCAACGGTGGTCACGATCGCGCAATCGGCATCGAAGGCATTGACCGCGTCCAGCCGACCGCCCAGCCCCACCTCCAGGATGGCCACATCCACGCCCGCCTCGACGAAAGCCACGACCGCCGCGAGCGTACCGAATTCGAAATAGGTCAGGGCCGTGTCGCCGCGCGCGGCCTCGACCGCGGCGAAGGACTGCAGCAGCACGGCATCGCTGGCGTTGACGCCGTCGATGCGCACGCGCTCGTTGTAGACCAGCAGGTGCGGCGACGTGTAGCAGCCCACGCGGTAGCCGGCCGCGCGCAGGATCGCCTCCAGAAAGGCGCAGGTCGATCCCTTGCCGTTGGTGCCGCCGACCGTAACGACGGGGAACGCGGGAGCAAGCGCCATCCGGGCACGGACGGCCTCGACGCGTTCAAGGCCCAGCGCGATCGCCTGCGGGTGCAGACCCTCGAGGTGGGCCAGCCAGTCCTGCAGGCGTGAGGGATGAGGCGTGAGCGGTGAAGGCAAGCTCAGGCCGCCGCGGGCAGCTTGAGCAGCATCGTCAGCAGATTCGCGAGCTTGTCGCGCATCTCGCGGCGATCGACGATCATGTCGACCGCGCCGTGCTCGAGCAGGAACTCGGCGCGCTGGAAGCCTTCCGGCAGGGTCTCGCGCACCGTCTGCTCGATGACGCGCGGGCCGGCGAAACCGATCAGCGCGCCCGGCTCGGCCACCACGACGTCGCCGATCATGGCGAAGCTCGCCGACACGCCGCCCATGGTCGGGTCGGTCAGCACCGAAATGAAGGGCAGCTGCGCCTCGGCCAGTTCGGTCAGCGCGGCGCAGGTCTTGGCCATCTGCAGGAGCGACAGCAGCCCCTCCTGCATGCGCGCGCCGCCGCTGGCGGTGAAGCAGACGAAAGGCAGCTTCTGTTCGAGGCAGACCTGCACGCCGCGCACGAAGCGC
>CAZXNF010000862.1:0-340 GCA_964641785.1 uncultured Streptomycetaceae bacterium
AGGCCCTGCCGGACATTCCCACTATCAGCGAAAGCGGCCTGCCCGGCTTCGAGAATACCGGCTGGTTCGGCCTGATGGCGCCGCGGAACACGCCGCCCGGCGCGGTCAAACTCATCAGCGACCATACCGCGCGCATCGTCCGCACCAAGGACATGAGCGAGCTGCTGATCGGTTTCGGTCTCGATCCGGTGGGCAACACCCCCAAGGAGTTCGGCGACTTCATCGCCAGGGAGCTCGACAAGTACGGCAAGCTGGTGCGCACCTCGGGACTCGCCGACAAGCCCCAGTGACCGCAGACGGCAGGGCGGACAGCGGCGCGGCTTGGGACGCCGCGTTCGAC
>CAZXNF010000862.1:350-683 GCA_964641785.1 uncultured Streptomycetaceae bacterium
GCATCGAACTGTCCTCGGGCGGCATCCGCGTCTGCCTCGACGTCGACAGCGGCTACCGTTACCTGCGCGCCACCTGCGGCGGCCGCACACCCGACGACGTGCTGCTCGCGCTGGCCGAAGGCATGGCGGAGATGCCGGACTACGTGCGACGCCTGGCCGAGATCAACGGCGCCGACATCCAGGTCGTCCCGAGTCCCGGCAACTATCCGTTACCCGGGGGCGATGCGCTCGCGCTGGTCGACGTTGCGGCCATTCCGGGATTCGACGCGGCGGCGGAGTATCCGGCGGTGCGCCCCGTCCGGCCCGGGTGCCGGTTGTTCAAGCTGCTCGACG
>CAZXNF010000862.1:693-1098 GCA_964641785.1 uncultured Streptomycetaceae bacterium
AACGTGAAGCGCCGGAGCATCCCGGTGTGGATGTCGGCGCCTGCCGGGCGGCTGCTGCGCGCGCCGTCGGGCGAGATCATCGGCGTCCGCGCCCTGCGCGACGGCCAGGCCATCAGCGTGCGGGCGGCACGTGCCGTGATCCTCACCTGCGGCGGCTTCGAGGCGGACGAGGAGATGAAGCGTCAGTATCTGCCGGCCGGCCCGGTACTGTGCGGCAGCTACCGCGGCAACACCGGCGATGGCATCCGCATGGCGCAGCAAGCCGGCGCCGCGCTGTGGCACATGTGGCATTGCCACGGCCCCTACGGCTTCCGCCACCCGGACCCGGCGTATCCCTTCGGCATCTATGTCAAGCTGCTGCCCATGTGGACGCCGGCGCGCCGGCGTCCACATGGGCAGCAGCTT
>CAZXNF010000863.1:0-1097 GCA_964641785.1 uncultured Streptomycetaceae bacterium
TCGCACGCAGTCATTTCTCACCTTCCCTTGCGCAGCGGGGGAAGGCTGGGATGGGGGCAGACGCAGTGCAAACACCTTACTTCTTAAGCCTTGCCCCCTCCCCAACCCTCCCCCGCGCATTGCGCAAGGGAGGGGTCTTCCATTAGTTCGCCCGCAGCAGATCCAGCAGCGTGCGCGCCGAAGGCAGTTGCTCCAGCGCAGCGACGTTCTGGATGATCTGCTCGACATTCGCCTCCGGCAGTCGTCCCCGCGCGTAGGCCCGGAACTTGTCTTCGATCTGGCGCCGCGACAGCGGATTCTCCGGTGAGCCCAGCGGCTGTTCGCAGCGCGCGGAAACCTTCGTGCCATCCGTCATCTCGGCCTCCACCACCGCCGTCACGCCCGTCAGCGCCGGATCGCACACGCATTCCACGCATTCGGCCGCGAAGCGCGCGAGCGCGGGGTCGGCGTAGCGCGCCGGCTCGAACTGGTCGAGCGTCAGCGCGCCGTCGTGCAGCACCGCGGCCGCCGCGTAGTGCGAGGACAGCATCGCTTCGAACTTGCCCTGATAGCGCGGGAAGATGGCGTGCATGTCGAACACCGTCTTGCCCGTGGTGACGCGCAGCCGGCGCACCTCCTGCGCGCGCAGGGGTTTCTTTTCGATCAGCGCGACCAGTGCCGTCACCACGCCCTGGATGGTGGCCGCCGACGGCCACAGGCGCAGCGCGATCTGCTCCAGCTCCCAGCGTTCGCCCAGTGCTTCCACGGCCCGCTCAGGGCGCGAACCTTCGGCGTAGGCTTGATACAGACCGCCGTCCCTCGCCGTCAGGAAATCGCGCGGGGCGACGAACTCCTGCTGCGCGAGCAGCGCCGCCATCAGGCCGGAGAGCCCGCCGCGGATCTGGTGGAACTTGACCATGGGCGTGCCCCACGCGCCGTAGGTGCCGGCGGACTGGCTGCCCGCGAGGCCGAACGCGCGCGCCATCCGGTCCGCATCGAGGCCCAGCAGGCGGCCCACCGCTGCGGCTGCGCCGAAGGGCCCGAGGATGCCGGGCGCGTGCCAGCCGCGCGCGCGGAAGGCCTTGAAGTCGAAACCGAGGCCCACGCGCGTGGTGATT
>CAZXNF010000864.1:0-1089 GCA_964641785.1 uncultured Streptomycetaceae bacterium
GGCGCTGGGCCACGAGGGTGCCGGCGCGGGTCCACAGCAGCCACCCGCCTCCGCCAAAGGCTTCGGCGGGGCGGGGCCCGCCATCGCGAACCGCTACGGAGGGGCGAGCCCCGCCTTCGCGAAGCGCTTCGGCGGGCAGGTAGCTGCCGGCGGCGTCGGCCGCGGTCAGCCGGGTCGGGGCGCCCGCGTCGAGGGTCCCCAGATGGATGCCGCCCGTGTCGGGCCCGCCCTGCGCGTAGAACACGAAGTGCCGGCCATCGGGCAGGAAGACCGGCCATCGGTGGCTGGCTTGCCGGTCCAGCGTGGTCACGGGGGCGGCGTCGCCCCCGGCGGCCGCGACCCGGAACAGCGGGCTACCGGGGTTGGGCGCAAACAGGAGGACGCCGTTGGCATTCCAACTCCCGCCACGCCCACCTGAGGCCGGCGCCAGCGTGCGTGGCGCCCCGCCGCCCAAGTCGAGGCGTTTGAGCTGGCCATCGGCAAAGAAGGCGACCGACCGGCTGTCGGGCGCCCAGAAGGGATAGGTCGCGCCCTCAGTACCCGCCAGCGGCTGCGCCGTGGTGTCCCCGAGGGAGCGCAGCCAGAGGCGGGCCGCACCGTCGCCCGCGGCGACGAAGACGATCTGCCGCCCGTCGGGGGACAGCGCGAACGACAGCGGGTCACCGCCGGCGGGCGTGGTGATCTCGAGGCGCGTTTCGAGGGGTGCGTCGGGCGGGGCCTCGCGCAGGTACCGCACGGCGGGGACGGCGAGCACGGCCACAGCGAGCACCGCGACGGCGGCTACCGACTTCCAGAGCCGACTGCCGCGAGCGGACGATGGCGCCGGCGCGGTCCCGAGAGTCGACGTATCCCCAGCCGGCGCCGTCAGCGCGTCGTCGATCTCCAACCGCGCATCCGCGGCCGACTCGATGCGACGCTTACGATCCTTCTCCAAACATCGCCGCAGCAACGTGCGGATCGACGACGGCGTCGCCGCCGGCAACGTCGTCCAGTCGGGTGTCTTGGTCAGCACCGCCGCCAGCGTGTCGGAGATTGTCGTCCCCTCGAACAGCCGCGTCCCGGTCAGCATCTCGTGGAGCACCACGCCGA
>CAZXNF010000865.1:0-1089 GCA_964641785.1 uncultured Streptomycetaceae bacterium
CCATAGACCTGCATCTGGACCGACGGCGTGCCCTTGCCGACATTGGCGGCGACCAGGCTGGCATTGGCGAAATTGCCGATCGAATCGTCGTGCAGGAAGAAGCTGCGTGTCTCGGTTTTCGATGACACGGCCGCGTCGACGGTCGTGACCCAGTCGATGCCGTTGAGCGCCATGTTCTGGCGCAGGCGGCCCATGGGATGCGGATCCGGCTCGAACACCACCACGCGTCCCTGCGGGCCGACGCGATTGGCCATGATCACGGAGTGCATGCCGACATTGGCGCCGATATCGATCGCGACCTGGCCCGGCCGAAGCATCCGATTGATCAGCTTCGACACTGCGGGCCGGAAGGCGCCGTAGAAAAAGATGTACCACTCGAGGAACGACTGGGTGTCGCAGTGGAACAACAGCCCGTCATCGTAGTCGACGACCGTCTTCACCGGCCTGTCATTGCCGGGAGGATAGACCTTGCGCACGAGATGGTCGGCGCCCTTCGGGTGGCACCTTCGGGTCACTGACGCCAGCCAATGGACCCATTCGGGGGCGCGGGGCGCTGTGGGTTTCGACATCGTGCCTCGAGCAGCCGGGTGCGTGGGGCCGGCGACGGAAAAAGCCATGAGATGAAACCTGGGTATCGGTTGGTATCGGGCAATGTCAACAACGCTGGCAGGCCCGGATCTCTTCCGTTCCCCTCGCAAAGCCTTGATGGCAACGCTTGTTGGCGCATTGTGCATCCGGGGCTACCGTCGATTGCAATCGAGCTCGCGAAGAAGGATCCGTCCATGTCAGCCACCGATGGCGTCCGCCGACCAGATCGTGTCGCGGCGATCGTGCAACATGCCCGCAGCCGGCTCAGCGTGGAAAAGGCGACGGTGATCACGAAGTTCCTGGATGTCTACTTCGCCGGCGTGCCGGTCGAGGATCTGATCGAACCGCCGCTCGAGGATCTCTACGGCGGTGCGATGTCGCTCTGGCGCCTGGTCGAAACGCATGCGCCGGGCGCGTCGAGCGTGCGCGTGATCAACCCCTCGACCGCGACGCATGGCTGGACCTCGCCCCACACGATCGTCGAGATCGTCAACGACGACA
>CAZXNF010000866.1:0-1085 GCA_964641785.1 uncultured Streptomycetaceae bacterium
AGATCCCTACGAAATCGCCAACCTGAGCAAGCGCCCGGCCTACCGTGCGATCAAGACCAGGCTGCAGCGCGAACTACGGCGGCTGGTGCCGGAAGCGCTGGGCCTGTAGCCTTCCCGAACCTACAACAAAGGAGAAGTCTATGAACCGCAAGCAATGGATGGTGGCCGCCGCTGCACTGGCCAGCGCCGGGACGGCGTGGGGGCAGACGGCATACCCCGCGAAGTCCGTGCGCATGATCGTACCGTTCGCAGCGGGCGGTGCGACCGACATCGTTGCCCGGCTGATTTCGCAGCGCCTCGGCGAGGCTTGGGGCCAGCAGGTCATCGTCGACAACCGCGCCGGCGCCGGCGGCAACATCGGCGGCGAGCTTACCGCGAAGTCCCCGCCAGACGGCTACACGCTGTTCATGACCTCCGGTTCGATCGTCTCGGCCAACCCCTTCATCTATCGCAAGATGTCCTTCGATCCCGCGAAGGACCTCGCGGCGGTCACGGGCGCCGCCATCGGCCCGCAACTGCTGGTGGTGACGACGAGCTTCCCGCCCAAAACGGTCAAGGAATTCATCGCGCTCGCCAAGTCGCGCCCCGGGCAGATTTCCTTCGGCTCGGCGGGTTTCGGCACCCAGACCCACCTCGCGGCCGAGAACCTCATCTGGACCGCGAAGATCGACCTGCAGCACGTCCCCTACAAGGGCGAGGCGCCGGCACTCATCGACACCATCGCCGGCCAGGTGCAGTTCGCGACACCCAACATGGCGGCGGCGATCAACTACGTGCAGCAGGGCAAGCTGCGTGCTATCGGCGTCACCAGCAAAGAGCGCGCGAAGCAACTGCCCAACGTGCCGGCCGTTGCCGAAACACTACCTGGGTTCGAGAACCTCGGCTGGTTCGCCATCATGGTTCCGGCCGGGACTCCGCGCGACGTCATCGAGAAAGTGAACCGCGACACCATGAAGGCGCTGGAGGGTGCCGACCTCAGGACCCGCTTCGACGGGCTCGGCATGGCGCCTTTCGTGCTCGGCCCCGTCGACCTCGCGAAGTACATCCGCGAGGAAAGCGAGCGCTGGGCGCAGATCGTCAAAGCC
>CAZXNF010000867.1:0-1080 GCA_964641785.1 uncultured Streptomycetaceae bacterium
CTTCTGGCCGTCACCGCGCAGGCCCAATCGGGCGGCCTGTCCAAGGCTGTCGGCGGCTATAGCTGGGACGACGCCGCGAAGGAATCGCCGGCGACCAAGCAGTTCAACAGCCGCGACGGCAAGCTCACTTTCGCGGTGATCACCCACACCGCGGGCAACGGGTTCTTCGATCCGACCTATGTCGGCGCCAAGGTCGCGGCCGATGCGTTCGGCATCCATCTCGTCATGCTCGGCTCCGAAGCGCCGGTCGACGACATCCCGCGCCAGGTCCAGATCATCAACCAGATCATCAATGATCCCACGATCGACGGCGTGATCATGACCACGCCGCAATCCGGCGCCTATGACGATTTCGTCAAGAAGCTGACCGAGCGCGGCATCCCGATCGCCACCACCAACTCCTTCGACGCCAACATCATGAACCGCTCGATGATCAGCCATACCGGCGAGAATGCGTCGGCGGCGGCGATCGGCGGCGAGGCGTTGGTGAAATGCCTGATCGCGAACAACGTGAAGGGCGGCTCGATCATCTTTCCGAACACCACGACGCTGGGGAATGTCGAGGTCAACAACCGCATCAGATTCGCCTTCGAGGCGACGGTGAAGGCGCTCAACGCGGCCGGCAAGCTGCGCGACTTCAAGGTCGATGCGGGCGCGCAGAACATCGGCATCGATGTCGACTCGAAGAACGTCGTCAACTCCGTCGTCTCGCTGTTCGAGAGCCGCAAGGACGTGGTCGGCGCCTTCGCCGCCAACGGTTTCGTGACGCCGGCATTGGGCGACGCGATCGGGCAGCTCAAGCTCAACGGCAAGGTCTGCGCCTTCGGCTTCGATCTCGGGCCCAAGCAGCAGGAGCAGATTCGCACCGGCGCGCTCACCGGGTCGCTCGGGCAGCAGCCTTTCCTGCAAGGCTTCTGGCCCGTCATGCAGCTCTATCTGCAGATCGACCGCGGCATCTCGGCCGCCAATCTCGACACGCGCGCGCAGCTCGTGACGAAGGATGGGGTCGAGAAGGTCGGCAAGCGCTTCGAGAACTGACGACCGCGACATCGCGTTGCGGAGGTCGGCACGCGCATGACC
>CAZXNF010000868.1:0-1074 GCA_964641785.1 uncultured Streptomycetaceae bacterium
TGCGCGCGCAATTGCGCACCGGCAACCTGCTCACCGGGCAGTTGTTCATCGCGCTGGATTTCTTCCCGAACGCGCCCAAGGTCAAGGTCGACCTGACCAAACTGCCCGTCGTCGTGCCGACGATGCCGAGCTCGCTGATCGGACTGGAGGAATCCTTCTCCAGCATCCTGCGCAAGATCGACAAGATGCCGCTGGACGAGCTGACGGCCGATCTGCGGCAGACTATGCAGACGCTGGACAAGACGCTAAAGAGCGTCGATCAGCTCGCCGTGAATTTCAACACCAACGTCGCACCCGAGCTGAGCGCTGCCATGGCCGAGGGCAAGAAGGCGCTGACCACCGCGCAGGACGTGCTGGCCTCGGAAAGCCCGCTGCAACAAGATCTGCGCAACGCCCTGCGTGAAATCGCCCGCGCCGCCGAGTCGCTGCGCATCCTCGCCGACATGCTCGACCGCCAGCCCGAAGCGCTGATCCGCGGCAAGAAGGAGACCACACCGTGAAATCGCGCACCCGAATTGCGCTTGCCCTTACCACCGCGTTGACGCTCGCGGCCTGCGGAACGTCGCCCGTGCCGACCTACTATTCCCTGTCCGCGGCTACACCCGCGGCCGCAGCCGCAACGGCAGCGGCCGGGGTGCGCCGGGTCGTCATCGTGTCGACTACCATTCCGGACAGCCTCGACCGCCCGCAGATCACCCTGCGCGAAAGCGGGGGGCGCGTCAGCTTCGCCGAATACCATCGCTGGTCAGAGTCGCTGAAAAGCGGCATCCCGCGCACCGTGGCCGCCCAACTGTCGCAGGATCTCGGCGGCGCGGAAGTGTGGCCCTCGTCGCAGGCGGCGCCCGCCGACGCCGAGGTGCGCGTGCTGCTCGACGTGACACGCTTCGATTCCTCGCTCGGCGAGGCCGCTCAGATCGAGGTGCTGTGGACGGTGCGGCGCGGCACGACGGAACGCACCGGCCGCACGATCGCGCGCGAACAGACGACCGATGCGAGCTACGGCGCGCTGGTAACTGCCCACGCCAAAGCGCTCGGCGCCGTCAGCCGCGATCTCGCCGCCGCCATCCGCGCGCT
>CAZXNF010000869.1:0-1069 GCA_964641785.1 uncultured Streptomycetaceae bacterium
GGCAAAATCGCTCGCCCCCATCCTAGCCTTCCCCCGCAAGCGAGGGAAGGAACCTTAAGTAAGTGCCATTCGACTCAGACAGGCCTTAACCTCTTAGTCCTTAGTCCTCAGCACTCAGTCCTATCTCTATGAAAACCACCGCCGTCGTCACCACCTACAACCGCCCCGCCGCGCTGGCGCTGGCGCTGGAAGGCTTCGGGGCGCAAAGCACGCGGGACTTCAGCCTGATCGTCGCCGACGACGGCTCCACCGACGACACGCGCACGCTGGTCATGGACTATGCGAAGCGCGCGCCGGTACCGGTCTCGCATGTCTGGCAGGCAGACGAGGGCTTTCGCGCCGCCGCCATCCGCAACCGCGCGATCGCCGCGACGGACGCCGACTACCTCATCTTCACCGACGGTGACTGCGTGCCCTCGCGCGATTTCGTGGCCCAGCATCAGCGGCTGGCCGAGCGCGGCTGGTTCCTCGCCGGCAACCGCGTGCTGCTCTCGGCAGCCTTCACGCGCCGCGCGGAAAGCGAACGCCTGCCGCTGCATGCGTGGACACCGGCGCAGTGGATCGCAGCCTGGGCCCGGCGCGACGTGAACCGCCTGCTGCCGCTCGTCACCCTGCCCGACGACGCGTTCCGCCGGCGGCAGCCCGCGCGCTGGGAAGGCGTGAAGACCTGCAACCTTTCCGTGTGGCGGGACGATCTCGTGCGAGTGAATGGCCTCGACGAGGCCTACGCGGGCTGGGGTCTGGAGGATTCCGACCTCGCGGTGCGGTTGCTGCGCGCAGGCGTGCGGCACAAAACGGCGCGCTTCGCCGCCCCGCTGTTCCACCTGTGGCACCGCGAGAACGACCGCAGCGCGCTGCCGGAGAACCGGCGCCGTCTTGACGAAGTGCTGCGCTCGGACCGCGTCCGCGCGCAACGGGGTCTCGACCAGTATGGCCACTAGCTTAAGACCCCCTCCCTTGCGCAAGGCGCGGGGGAGAGGTCACTTCTCCTTCCCCTGTTTACGGGGGAAGGCCGGGATGGGGGCAAAGCATTGATTACACGAGCGCCCGCCTGCCCCCTCCCCAGCCC
>CAZXNF010000870.1:0-640 GCA_964641785.1 uncultured Streptomycetaceae bacterium
TCTGCCACCATCGCTACACAATTGATCCTGTTCGACTTTTAACCGGACACTACTGAATCAGAATATTGGCTGGCGAATCGTCGATCGCGATGATGTGCTCAGCCATGAGCCGCTCCACCGGCACGCCGGTTCTTCCGCCCAGTGCCGCGCCATCATGCGAAAGATCGCCAGCCCCAGTCCGGTGCCGCCGGCGCCGTTCTTGGTCTTGCTGCTTTGGACGAACTTTTCGAAGACGCGCTCGAGCTCATCGGGAGGTATCCCGACTCCGGTATCGGCGACGGTCAGTTCGCAGCACGGGGAATCGTCGCGACGCATCCGTCCCGCGGCGATGTCGCGCCCGACTCCAGCTTCGCGAGTTCCAGAAGATCGTCGATCAGAGCAAGCAGCCGCTGGCCGCTGGACCGGATGACCTGGAGATATTGTTTCTGACGCTCCGGCGCGATCGCGGCACCGCGCTCGAAGATCGCGTCGGAGAATCCGAAGATCGAATGCAGCAGCGTGCGCAGCTCGTGCGTCACGTTGGTGAGGAACTCGGTCTTGAGTCGATTGGCGCGCTCGGCCTCCTCCTGGGCGCGTCGCGCATAGTGGCCGACCAGGATCTGCGCGCAGGCATGCTTCATCGCCATCGCCAGATCGATGG
>CAZXNF010000870.1:650-1069 GCA_964641785.1 uncultured Streptomycetaceae bacterium
GCCACGGCGAAGACGTACCGCTCAGCTGCTCGACATAGGTTTCGAATGATGCACGCGGACTCACATGGCCATTCGCGGATGGGTGCAAGGTTTGCTTCGGATCGCCGCGCCATATGCGCCCGATCACGACTTCGCGTCGCAGCCAGAGCAGCATGCTGCCGGCTTCGTGACGGAGATCGATCGCGAAGCCGCCGCGCTCATCGAGGCGTGGCTTGCAAGCCGCGACAAGACGCCAGACCTCCGAATCTGTCAGCGCATCGGAGAAGACTTTCTCGCCCTGCACGGCGGCGACGGCATCGGAATCGAGTAGTGCGGCGATCCGCGCATGATGCGCCGTAACGAACTCGATGAACTCGCAGCGCGCAGCAGCGAAGGTTTCGGACAGGTCGAGCAGACTGGCTTGGCGGGCTCGCAGATTT
>CAZXNF010000871.1:0-1067 GCA_964641785.1 uncultured Streptomycetaceae bacterium
ACTGGCTATGAGAACGGCGATCACGGCGATCGAACGCATCGGATTCCCTCCATCGGGTTGGGGTCGGTCGGGAATATACGCCGGGTCGAGCGGGTCGACTCCCCCTCTCGCGAAGGTCGGTGGGTGTTCGTTCTCACACGGGGCTCGTCGCGTTCGCCCGATTCGATTCTCGAGATTGCCGACTTCCGGTGATGGCGGCGTGCATTTCGCGCCATCTAGTATGCGAAGGATACGCCCAAAGGTACGGCGATGAGAATTTCCAGCTCCAATTTCGACCCGGCGACTGCTCGCGATCTCGCAAGCCGGCCGCGCTCGCGTGTGACGCGGCTCGGGATGCTGCTCGGCTGCGCGATCGCGCTCTTGACGACGTCTCGCGCCCAGGCGGAGGACGCGCGGGTCTTCGCCGCCGTGTCGACCTCAACCGCCGATCGACTCCTCGCGTCCGGGGTTCCGGCCCGACCGCTTCGATATGCGCTGCGCGCGTTCGACTGCGCCCGGTCTCGGGGCCTCGTCGACGGCTCGCTGCTCACCTTGATCGACTACACGCAGCCGTCGGCGCGGCGCCGCCTTTGGGTCATCGATCTCGAAAGCGGGCGCGTGCGGTTCCATGAGTTCGTGAGCCACGGCCTCGGGAGCGGATCCGCGACGTCGACGCGCTTCTCGAACCAGATGGGCTCGAAGCAGTCGAGTCTGGGTCTCTTTCGGACGGGCGAGACCTACATCGGTCGCCACGGCTATTCGCTTCGACTCGATGGCCTCGAGAGCGGCATCAACGACCTCGCCCGAGAGCGGGCGATCGTAATCCACGGCGCCGAGTACGCGACGCCGACCGTCGCCCGGCAATTCGGGCGTCTCGGCCGGAGCTGGGGCTGCCCCGCGGTCGACCCGGCAATCCACCGCGCCCTCATTGACACCGTCCGCGGAGGCAGCGCCGTCTTCGCCTACTACCCCGACCCCGACTGGCTCGCCGAGACGGACTACCAGAGCTGCGAGACGAGTACGGCTTCCCGCTGAACGGTCAGGCTGATCGGTCAGGCCGAGACCGGCTGCGCCAGCCCGCCCGGTCT
>CAZXNF010000872.1:0-1066 GCA_964641785.1 uncultured Streptomycetaceae bacterium
CGCCCGCGATGCGCGGCAGCAGGTCACCTACCTCGTGCGCCAGCCGCAGTTCGCGCAATACCTCGCGGCCCAGAGTTACGGCGAGCCGCTGATCCTGCGCACGCCGCGGCCGCAGGAGATGGTGCTGTCGGTGCAGCTCGTCCCCTACGGCGACAACCAGAAGCTGGTGACCAGCCGCGACATCACGCACTGGGAACGCGTCGAGACGATGCGGCGCGATTTCGTCGCCAACGTCTCGCACGAACTGCGCACGCCGCTCACGGTGCTGGTCGGTTTCCTGGAAACCCTGAACGGCATGGCCTCGATCAACCACGACATCGCGCGGCGGACGCTGACGCTGATGAGCGAGCAGGGCACCCGCATGCAGCACCTGGTCGAGGACCTGCTGACGCTCTCCCAGCTCGAAAGCACGCAGAACCCGCCGCGCGAGGAAGCGGTGGATGTGGCGCGGCTGGCGCGCGATCTGCGCGACGACGCGGCCGCGCTGTCCGGCGGGCGCCACCGCATCCTGCTCGCCGTCGAGTGCGGCGACTGGGTGACCGGCAACGAAGCGGAATTGCGCAGCGCCTTCGGCAACCTCGTCAGCAACGCGGTCCGTTACACGCCGGAGGGCGGCGAGATTCGCATGGCCTGGCGGCGCGGCGCGGACAGCGAGGGCCCCGCGTTTTCGGTGCAAGACAGCGGCATCGGCATCGAATCGCACCACCTGCCGCGGCTGACCGAGCGTTTCTACCGCGTCGACCGCGGCCGCTCGCGCGACACCGGCGGCACCGGCCTCGGCCTCGCCATCGTCAAGCACGTCCTGGGCCGGCACCAGGCGCGGCTCGACGTCAAAAGCGAACCGGGCCGCGGCAGTACCTTTACGGCGGTGTTTCCCCAGCAGCGGGTCGCTGCCGTGCCGGCGGCCAGCGAGCCGCTGTCGGCCTGAACGGCCGGCCTGTTTCCCGCAGTCCGGACGGCCCTGTTAGCACTCCCTCCCTTGCGCGTCAGCGCGGGGGAGGGCGCTTCGGCCATCGGCGATGCGGGCGCGCTGTGTCATGCGAACGCGCAGGCGGCGCAGACGGCA
>CAZXNF010000873.1:0-1064 GCA_964641785.1 uncultured Streptomycetaceae bacterium
GCTTGCGCGCCTTGAGCAGTTCATTGACGGCCAGCGCCAGGCGCGTCTTGGTCTGCCTCTCCGCGGTATCGGGATAGCCAAAATCGGCGAATACGTTGCTCGTTCCGCGGGTGATCTTTGTCATGGTGTACCTCTGCTTTCGTAATCTGCCTGGGCGCGTTTGAGGCGCTCCGTGATCAACTTTACGTCTGCCTGCGGCGTCTTGATGCCCTGCTTCGATTTCTTCTGGAAGGCGTGAAGCACGTACACCACGTCAGCAAAGCGCACCGCATAGACCGCACGTTAGGTGTCGCCGCGGTGATCCTCGACGATCTCCAGAATGCCCGGCCCCTCCCCTTTCCAGGGTTTGGCGTCCGGATGCCTGGCGCCAAGCTGAGCCAGTCCGAGCGCATAGCCCATTTCGTCCTGCACCGCGGCCGGAAAGCTCCGATGGTCCTTTTCCGCCGACGCCACCCAGTGCAGCGGTTTTTCGCGAGGCGGACTCAAGGGAGCAGGCGGCATGCCAAAATATACCAAGACAGGTATGTCTAATCAATCGAAATCATAGCCGCGCCCCTGCATGGCTTTGCGCCGCGCATTCCCTATCGTTTTGCGCGCGCAGGCTTGGCTTTTGGCGTCGTGATTTCCGCCACATGCGCTGCCCACCGATCCAGCCCTTTGCGCATCTCGTCGGCGTAGGCATAGACGTTATAGACGCCGGCCACACCGGGCAGGCGGTGGCCCAGTATGGATTCTCCGATCTCAAACGGGCAACCGAGGCGTGCCAGTCCGGTCCGGGTCGTTCGGCGCAGATCGTGCGATGCCCAGTGGTCTATCGGGCAGGCGTCACCGGCCTTTCGGGACGCGAACAGCGGCGTCAGGCTTACGTCGCCGGTTTTCCCCTGGGTGTGCGTTCATGTTTTCGCATCCATATCAACGTCGCCAGACCGCACGCTGCGGGCGCCGGTGTAGAGCGTGAGCCGCAGAATATCGACGATCGTGCGGGATACCGCGCCGGAGTCCAACCAGTGCAACAATTGGCTGATCTCGGCATCGCTGAGCGCCCGGTTGCGTTTGCCCTGCGG
>CAZXNF010000874.1:0-1057 GCA_964641785.1 uncultured Streptomycetaceae bacterium
GGCTACGCGACGCAGTTGCGCGAGAAGCAGAAGGTGCGCCGCCTGTATGGCGAGCTCGAGCGGCAATTCCGCTTGACCTACGCCGAGGCCGAGCGCCAGAAGGGCATCACGGGCGAGGCGCTGCTGCAGATCCTCGAAAGCCGGCTCGACAACGTGGCCTACCGCATGGGTTTCGGTGCCTCGCGCTCCGAAGCGCGCCAGGTCGTGCGCCACAACGGGGTGCTGGTGAACGGCAAGCGCGTCAATATCCCCTCCTACCACCTGCGCCCCGGCGATGTGGTCGAAGTCGTGGCCAAGGCCAAGGGGCAGCTCCGCATCAAGGCGGCTGCAGAAGCCGCCGAAGGTCGCGGCTTCCCGGAATGGCTGACGGTGGACGCCAAGGAACTGAAAGGCACGTTCAAGGCGCTGCCCCTCCGTTCCGAGCTGCCCGCCACCATCAATGAATCGCTCGTGGTCGAGCTTTACTCGCGCTAAGCGCACCCGCACCCGGAGCCCCCCGACATGCAATCCAGCCTGCTCAAGCCCCGCATCATCGATGTCCAGAACATCTCGCCGTTCCACGCCAAGATCACGATGGAACCGTTCGAGCGCGGCTACGGCCACACGCTCGGCAACGCGCTGCGCCGCGTGCTCCTGTCCTCGATGCCCGGCTATGCCGCGACCGAGGTCAAGATGGCCGGCGTGCTGCACGAATACTCGACCATCGAGGGCGTGCAGGAAGACGTGGTCGATGTGCTGCTCAACCTCAAGGGCCTCGTGCTCAAGCTGCATAACCGGTCGGAAGTGACGCTCAACCTCAAGAAGAGCGGCGAGGGCGTGGTCACGGCCAGCGACATCGAGCCGATGCACGACATGGAGATCGTCAATCCGGACCACGTCATCGCGCATCTCACTGCCGGCGGCAAGCTCGACATGCAGATCAAGGTCGAAAGCGGCCGCGGCTATGTGCCGGCGACCGTGCGCGCCATCCGCGATCCGCTGGGCGAGACCCGCAGCGTCGGCAGCATCATGCTGGACGCCTCGTTCAGCCCGGTGCGCCGCGTGAGCTATGCCGTGG
>CAZXNF010000875.1:0-1051 GCA_964641785.1 uncultured Streptomycetaceae bacterium
GCGGCGGGGCTCGCGGCCCGCGTCTTCGGCGCCGAGTACATCGCGCACTATCTCACCTCGGGGCCGCACGCGGTGGGGCTGGATTCACCGCTCCGTGCCCCGCGCCCCCTTCCGGACCTCTTCACATGACGCGCGCTACCGCGACCCTCCCCTCCCGGCCACCGTCCCCGGTGCCGTCGCTCCCCGACGTCGACCTCGATGTGTTGCTCAAACGGCTGCACCGTAGCCAATGCGCGCCGGGTGTGGCGTGACCTGCTCGTGCGCGCCGAGCGGGAAGAATGGACCTATGAGTACTTGCTCACGCTGCTCGTCACGGAGGAAATCGCGCATCGCCAGCAGACCCGGCTTGGCCGGCTCTCCCGACGGGCGGGGTTTCCGTTTCTCAAGACCATCGATGATTTCAACTTCACCTATCAGTCGACGCTCCGCCTCGCCCTCCTCGGCTCCGCCCTCTCCCCGGACTTCGTGACCGAGGGCCGTGCACTGATCCTGCTCGGCAAACCCGGGCGCGGAAAGACGCATCTGGCCGTCGCCATTGCGTATCGCGCGATCCAACTGGGCTTCGATGCGCGTTTCGTCACGGCCGCCGAACTCATTGACGATCTCTCGGCGGCCTTCCGCGCCGGGCGCCTCGCCAACGCGCTGACGGCCTACACGCATCCGGATGTCCTCGTCGTCGACGAGGTCGGCTATTTGACCTATGGCACGGACGCGGCCAACATGCTCTTTCACGTCGTCAACGACCGCCATCGCCCGAAGCGCGCCATGATCTTCACCACGAACAAACCGCTCACCGCGTGGGGCCGGGTGCTGCACGACGAAGACCTCGCCCAGGCCATCGTTGATCGCGTCCTCGAACGCGGGCGCGTGCCCACCCTCGACGGACCGTCCCTCCGGACCAGGCATCTCGGGCTTGACGATCCCACCACCGCCACCCCATCTCCCGAGGTGGCCAGAATATCCGGAATCCGCGCGCCAGAGTTTCCGGAACCCACAATAGCAGGATGATTCGCCGACGCATATACGCACCTCGCAGATGACGGCGACAGCA
>CAZXNF010000876.1:0-1048 GCA_964641785.1 uncultured Streptomycetaceae bacterium
GGGGGGGGGTTGCGCTCGCTGGTGTGGCCGAACCGGTCGGCAGCAAGATCATCGATTTCGTGCGTGAAGAAGGCGCGCGGCCCGTCGCCACCGTCTTCGGCGCCGGCTTCCGGACTTCGGCCGCCGACGCCGCACTCGCCAACGGCACCACCGGCCATGCACTGGACTTCGACGATGTCTCCCCTCCCATGCGCGGCCACCCGAGCGTGGTGTGCGCGATGGCCGCGCTGGCCGTCGCGGAAGCGGAAGGCAAATCCGGCGCCGACGTGTTGCTGGGCTATATCGCCGGCGTCGAGGTGATGGTCTGCCTCGCCTACGCCGTTGGGCGCAAGCATTACGATATCGGCTGGCACTCGACCTCCACGCTCGGCAGCATCGCGGCGGCCGCGGCGGCCGCCAAAGTGCGCGGTCTGGATCTCGGCCAGACGCGCACCGCGCTGGCGATCGGCGCGTCGATGTCATCGGGCCTGCGCCGCAACTTCGGTTCCATGACCAAGCCGCTGCATGCGGGCCATGCAGCGAAAAACGGCGTGACCGCCGCTGCGTTGGCCGCACGCGGCTTCACCGCCGACGGTACTGCCATCGAGGCACCGCTCGGTTTTCTGTCGCTGTTCAGCGACAGGGCGGCACCCGAAGCAGCCGCGCGACTGGGCAACGAATGGGGCATCGTCAATCCCGGGCTCAATCTCAAGCGCCACCCCTGCTGCTACGCGGCGCACCACGCCATCGACGCCGCGCTGGAACTGCGCGCCGAGCATCATCTCACCGGCGCGGAGATTGAACGCATTGACGTGCTGGTTGCCCCGAAGGGACTCACCGCCGTCATCCACGATCGTCCCGTGACGGGGCTGGAAGGTAAATTCTCCCTGCCCTATACCGTCGCCGCGGCGCTGGTGGACGGGGTCGTCCCGATGGGCGCCTTCACCGATGAACAGGTCATGCGCCCCGCGCTGCAGGCGCTGCTGCGCAAGGTGCACGCGCGCGAGGCGGAAGGCGACCCGGTCTCGGTGGAGACGCCACGTTTTGCGGACGTCACGCTGACGCTGAC
>CAZXNF010000877.1:0-1045 GCA_964641785.1 uncultured Streptomycetaceae bacterium
GCCCGGCACGTACGGCGAGTCGAAACCGGACAGCGTCTTGGTCTTGACGATGAAGTCCTTGAGGATCTTGTTCACCGCATGGCCGATGTGGATATCGCCGTTGGCGTACGGCGGGCCGTCGTGCAGCACGAAGCGCGGCGCGCCCTTGCGGGCGGTGCGCATGCGGCCGTAGACGTCGCGCGCGGTCCAGTCCGCAAGCATCAGCGGCTCGCGTTTCGCGAGGTCACCGCGCATCGGGAACGCGGTATCGAGCAGGTTCAGTGTTTTCTTGTAATCAGCCATGGTTAAAGCCAAGCAGGGAACCGCCGAGACGCGGAGGCGCGGCAAGAAAAAAAAAGGCCATCATCGATTCGCTTTTCTCTGCATCTCTGCGTCTCTGCGGTGAAAAAAGTTTTTCGCATTCTCGACATCCGCCGCGATCTGCCGCGTGAGTATTGCCACGTCGGCGTATTTTTCCTCATCGCGAAATTTCTCGAGGAAATCCACACGCACGTGCCGCCCGTACCAGTCGCCCGCGGCATCCAGCACGTGCACTTCCAGCACCGGCACCGGTTCACGCGCGACCGTGGGGCGCACGCCAAGGCTGGCCACCGCCGGCAGCGCTTTGGCGGCAACGCCGTGCAGTACTACCGCGAAAATGCCCATCAGCGCGGGCCGGTTGTGCTTCATCTGCACGTTGGCGGTCGGGAAGCCCAGCGTGCGGCCCAGCCTCTGCCCGCTCACCACGCGCCCGCTGATGCTGTAGGGCCGGCCGAGCAGCCGCGCCGCCCAGGCGAGATCGCCTGCCACCAGCGCTTCGCGCACCGCCGTGCTCGATACGCGGCCGCCGTCCACGGCGACCGTGGGCATGGCCTCCACTGCGTAGCCGCTGTGCGCCGCGGACGCCTTCAGCAGCGAGAAGTCGCCCGCGCGCCGCGCGCCGTAGCGGAAGTCGTCGCCCACCATGATCCAGCGTGCGCCGAGCTGCCGAACGAGCACGCGCTCGATGAAGGCCTCCGGCGCCATGCGCGCGAAATCGAAATCGAAACGGCACACATGCGCGCGG
>CAZXNF010000878.1:0-1043 GCA_964641785.1 uncultured Streptomycetaceae bacterium
CGCCCGTGCGCGCGCCGATCAGCGCGCCGCCGATGGCGCCGGCAGCGGGGCCGGACAGGAACAGGCGCACCGGCCGTTCGCGGGCGACCGCCGCCGAGCACACGCCGCCGCGCGACTGCATGATCTGCAGGGGTGCTGCCACACCGTCGGCCGCGAGGTTTTGCTCCATGCCGGTCAGGTAGCGGTCCAGCACCGGCTTCACGTAGGCGTCGAAGGCGGTGACGGTGGTGCGCTCGTATTCGCGGAAGGCCGGATCCACGTCCGAGGACAGCGACACCAGCAGGCCGGGCGCGATCTTGTGGATGATCGCCCTGGCGCGCTGTTCGTGCGCGGGGTTGAGGTAGGAAAACAGGAAGCAGACCGCCAGCGCTTCCGCGCCTTCCGCGAGCAGTTCCTTCACAGCTTGCGCGAGGGCGGCTTCGTCCAGCGGCGTCAGCACCGCGCCGTCCACCGTCAGCCGCTCCGGCACCCCGCGCCGGAATTCGCGCGGGGCGAGGAACACGGGCGTCTGCGGGGGCACGACCGCGGCGTAGATCTCCTGCCGGTTGCCGCGGCCGATCTCCAGCACGTCGCGGAAGCCTTCGGTAGTGATGAGGCCGACCTTCGCGCCCTTGCGCTCGAGCACGGCGTTCGTCGCGACGGTGGTGCCGTGTACGAAGCGGCCGATGTCGGCGGGCGCGATCTTCCACTCGCGAACCATGAAGGCGACGGCGTCGCGCACCGCCTGCGCCGGGTTGGCGCGGGTGGAGGGCAGCTTGAAGCTCTTCAGCGTGCCGTCGGGCAGGCGGCAGACGACGTCGGTGAAGGTGCCGCCGATGTCGATGCCGATGGAGAGCGTTTCAGGATTCAAGCTGAGTGAGCCGCAGAGACGCCAGGGACGCCAAAGAATTAAGAAAAAGGAAAAACGAGAGACGAGAAAAGAAAGGCGAAAAGTCGGATCAGCCGGACCGTTTACCCACTTCTATCTTCTTTCGTCTATCGCCTCTCGCTTTCTTGGCGCCTTGGCGGCTAATAGTTTTTTTTAACGGTTGGCCAGCTCGACC
>CAZXNF010000879.1:0-1042 GCA_964641785.1 uncultured Streptomycetaceae bacterium
CCGCCCGGTTGCGCGGCGGCATGAAGCTGCCCGACGGGGTGCCCAAGTCGCTCGACGTCACGCATCTCGACGGCGCCGTGCCCTCGGCGTTTCCCAATGGCGGGCATGTCTGCGAGGTCGAGATCGAGCCGGAGACCGGCGTTGTCGAGGTCGTGCGCTATTCCTCGGTCAATGATTTCGGCGTGGTCGTCAATCCGCTGACCGTCGAGGGCCAGGTCCATGGCGGCGTCGTCCAGGGCCTCGGCCAGATCCTGCTCGAGCAGACGGTCTATGACGAGGCCGGCCAGCCGATCGCCGGCTCCTACATGGACTATGCGATGCCGCGCGCGGCCGATGCGCCGTCGATCGGCTTCGTCAGCCATCCCGTGCCGGCGACGACGAATGCGCTGGGCGTGAAAGGCTGCGGCGAGGCCGGTTGCGCCGGCGCGATGCCCGCGGTCATGAACGCCGTCGTCGACGCCCTCGCCGAACTCGGCATCAAGGACATCACCATGCCCGCGACGCGCGAGCGCGTCTGGAAGACGATCCGCGCGGCGCGGTAGAAAGTTCTTGCCCCACATCCCCTCCTGTCGCGGCACGCGATAGGGGTGGCCGCGCAGCGGCCGGGGAGGTTCCTTGAACGCGAAGAGGTGCCACGAAACCTCCCCGTCAGCGCGCTCGCGCGCACTGCCACCCCTCCTATTCGCGTGCCGCGAACAGGAGGGGACGTGCCGATGCAGCGGCTCCATCGTACCCTCGAATGCTTTCCTGCCATCGATCTCAGATGCAGGCTTCACGATGCGTGAAGCGAACGCGGGGGTGAGTTGAGCCGCTACGCGTGTGGCGCGCTGGGCTGAGGTTGCTGCACCGCGCTGTCGTGGATATGCGCGATGTATTCGCCGTAGATCGGCGGGCGCAGATTGCCCAGGAGCTCGCGGTTGATCATCTCCGAGAAACCGATGATGGCGATCAGCGGCGTGCGCAGCGCGTGGCCATCGGCGAGCAGCCGTTGCCCGATCGCCGCGCTCCATAGGATCGTCGAAGCGTCGCCACGATCGTTTCC
>CAZXNF010000880.1:0-1042 GCA_964641785.1 uncultured Streptomycetaceae bacterium
CCCCTCATCCCTCATCACTCATCACTCATGCCTGGCGGCCGCTCGCGGCCGCCGCCGTGCTGTGGGCCGGCGGCGCGCTGCTGCACGTCATCGAGTGGACGGTGCCGCACGGCGAACCGGTAACCGTCAGCCTGCTGCAGGGCAACGTCGAGCAGGACATGAAGTGGCGGCCCGAACAGGTCGCAGCCACGCTCACGACCTACCTGGCGCTGGTGGAAAAGAGCCAGGGACGGCTGATCGTGCTGCCGGAGACCGCGCTGCCGCTGTTTAAGCGCGACGTGCCGGCGCAATACCTCGAACGCCTGCGCGCCATCGCCGCCGCCCGCAACGGCGACGTGCTGGTCGGCATGCCCGAACACGGCGAGAACCCCCGCGAGTACTACAACAGCGTGCTGTCGTACGGCGTATCGCCGACACAGGCCTACCGCAAGGAGCACCTCGTGCCCTTCGGCGAGTTCATCCCGCTGCGGCCGGTGCTCGGCTGGATCGTGTCGGTGCTCGCCATTCCGCTGCAGGATTTTTCGCGCGGCGGCCCGAACCAGAAACCGCTCGCCGTCGCCGGCGAAAGCGTGGCCGTCAACATCTGCTACGAGGACGTGTTCGGCGAAGAAATCATCCGCCAGCTGCCGGCGGCGACGATGCTCGTCAACGTCAGCAACGTGGCCTGGTTCGGGCGCTCCATCGCGCCGCGCCAGCACCTGCAGATTTCGCAGGCGCGCGCGCTGGAAACCGGGCGGCCGATGCTGCGCGCCACCAACACCGGCATGACCGCCGTCATCGACCCGCGCGGCCGGGTGGTGGCGCAAGCCCCCGAGTTCGAGACCGCCATCGTCGAGGCTCTGGTGCAGGGCTATGCCGGCGCCACGCCTTACGTGCGCACCGGCAACGCCCCGATCCTGCTCGCCTGCGTGCTGCTGGTGGCGGCCTGCGGGTGGCGCCGGCGCTAGCGGCGCCGTTCACGAAATCACTTCTCTCCTTCTCCTGCTGGCCCCCTCCCCAACCCTCCCCCGCGCACTGCGCAAGGGAGGGAGTATTTCAAGCT
>CAZXNF010000881.1:0-1032 GCA_964641785.1 uncultured Streptomycetaceae bacterium
GCCAAAGGTCAGCGTCTCACCCGGCAGCATCCCGAGATCGGCGTAATCGTTCGTGATCTGATCGCCGGGCGCGATGTCCGCTACCGCGACCTCGAAGCCGCGGCCGACACCGAGCATCGCCGGATCACAGCTGTGATTCACGTAGCGCCCATTGTCCCAGCACAGGATCTGATTTTCGTCCGCATCGATGTAGGCGTAGCGCTCGATGATCGGTTGATACGCCGCGGACAGCGCGGCCGCTTCGCGTGGCGCGAAGATCAGATCGAAGCGGCAGAGGACCCACGCGACGGTGCCGCGGGGGATCGGCTCGGTGGCGAAGACTCCGAGCCCGATCTCCTCGTCGACGAGCCGCAACTCGGTTGCTGGATGCATCATCGTAAGAACGCTCCCCCCTGCTCACGTGATGTTCGTTGCCGAAAGTCTTTCGGAATGCACCGACTCCATGCGATCGCGCAGCTGTGGCGCTTGTCGCAACAGTAGATCGAATTGCTGTCGCTGCAGCGAAAGGAGGGTCGATGGCATGAGCGTGACCCCGCCACCCATGCGCCGATGGCGAGCACCACGACCTGCAGCAACATGATGCCGACGCCGGCCGAGCGTTCGACCAGCGCGGAAAGGAAGCTGACCCGCAACACGCTCTTCGCCAGCTGCGCATTGCGCAGACCGAACACATGCATGGCCTCGTTCTGGAGATTGAGCGCCTTGATGATGGGCTGGGATTGCACGTTCTCTTGAATGATCGCGTGGGCGCCGCCTTCGTCCTGCTTGCGCGCATAGCTCGCATCCACCCTGCGCGGCGCGAAGATGCGCAGGCCAAGCAGAAAGAGCGGCCAGACCAGCATGGCGACCAGCGCGAGGCGCCAATACGGTGCGATGAATCGCGCCAAGTACAGCACCAGTGCAAGGATCTGAACCGGCGCGCGACGCTCGATAGCGTTCGACGTCGCGGCGATCGCGGCACTCATCTTTCCCCCATCCCTCGTCCCGCGGGCGACCCGCCAGACGGTCGAGCCTTTCGGAAAAAGAGTGCGG
>CAZXNF010000882.1:0-777 GCA_964641785.1 uncultured Streptomycetaceae bacterium
GTCGACGCCCGCGCCGACTGTTCCGGCCAGGTGCTGGTGCTGCACGACATGCTGGACGTCTATCCGGGCAAAAAAGCCAAGTTCGTGAAGAACTTTCTGGCCGGCGCCGGCTCGATCCAGGGCGCGGTCGAGGCCTACATCCGCGAGGTCAAGGCCGGCAAGTATCCTGGGCCGGAACACAGTTTTTAAGGGCGGGATTGGGGATTAGGGATTGGGGATTGGAAGGTCCCCGGGCGGATTAGGTAATATCCCGTCCCGCCGTCGCGATTTCGGCTCGGCCGACGGTCTCAAATCCCCAATCCCTAATCTCCAATCCCGGATTCCTTCGTGGACATCATCCACTCGGTCGCCCACCTGCGCGAACGCCTCGAGCGTGAGCCCGACAATGTGTTCGTGCCCACCATGGGCAACCTGCACGACGGGCATATCGAGCTGATCCAGCTCGCCAAGCCGCGCGCGGCCTGCACGGTGGTCAGCATTTTCGTGAACCGCATCCAGTTCGGCCCGCGCGAGGACTTCGACCGCTACCCGCGCACCATCGAGGCCGACTGCGCGCGCTGCCAGGCGGCGGGTGTGAACGTGGTGTTCGCGCCCTCGGAACGCGAGATTTACCCGGAGCCGCAGACCTACACGGTCGAGCCTTCGGAGATCCAGCACACGCTGGACGGCGCCGTGCGGCCCGGCCACTTCCGCGGCGTGGCGACGGTCGTGTTGAAGCTCTTCAACATGGTGCGCCCACACGCGGCGCTGTTCGGCAAGAAGGACTACCAGCAGTAC
>CAZXNF010000882.1:787-1027 GCA_964641785.1 uncultured Streptomycetaceae bacterium
CGGTGCGCGCCCCGGACGGACTCGCGCTGTCCTCGCGCAACCAGTACCTGTCCGACGCCGAGCGCAAGGAAGCCCCCGTGCTGTATGCGACGCTGCAGCGCGTGCGCGACGAACTGGTCGACGGCAAGCGCGACTACCAGCGGGTGGAACTCGATGCCATGGCGGCGCTCGCGCTGCGCGGCTGGAAGCCCGACTACATCGCGGTGCGCTGCCAGTCCAACCTGTATGAACCGAAGAACG
>CAZXNF010000883.1:0-1026 GCA_964641785.1 uncultured Streptomycetaceae bacterium
GCCCGCTGCCGGACTGGATGAAGCCGAACGAAGCGAAGGTGATCGTGCTGTTCGGCGAGTCGCAATGGGAAGGCCTGCCGGTGGACGTGGCGGTGCCGGTCGGGCGGCGCATTCCGCCGCGCGCGCTGCAGTGGCTGAAGCAGTTCGCCGAAACCAACGGCCGCGCGCTGCTGTACTCCGAGCAACTGGTGGACGCCGACAAAAAATTCACCCGCCAGCAGGCGTTCAGCGCCTACGGCCCGCCCGCATTCCAGCAGGAGATCGCGGCCCGCGTGCAGCGCGGCGAGCCGCCCTATTGACCCGATGAAGTCCCCCAGGAGAAACGCGTCATGCTGACCATCTACGGCCGCAAGACCTCGAGCAACGTGCAGAAGGTGCTGTGGTGCTGCGAGGAAATCGGGCTGCCCTTCGAGCGCCTCGATTACGGCGGCGAGTTCAACAACGGCAAGTCGCCGGAATATCTGGCGCTCAATCCGAACGGGCTGGTGCCGACCATAGCCGACGGCGGCTTCATTCTGTGGGAATCGAATGCGTGCGTGCGCTACCTCGCCTCGCAGTACGGCAAGGGCGGGCTGTGGCCGGCCGATCCGCAGCGCGCTGCGAGCGCCAGCCGCTGGATGGACTGGCAGTTGTCCACCCTCGGCCCGCCGACCGGCGTGCTGTTCCGCGCGCTGCTGCGCAAGGAGGCGATCCCGCAGCCCGAGGTGGACGCGGCGGCGAAGCGCGGCGGCGAGGTGTGGGCGCTGCTCGATGCGCAGCTCGCGAAAACGCCCTTTGTCGCGGGCGACGCGCTGACGGTCGGCGACATTGCGATGGGCAATGCGATCCACCGCTGGTACAAGTACGACATCGCCAAACCAGCGCTGAACCACTTGCGCGCCTGGTACGAGCGCTGCCTCGCGCGGCCCGCTTACCTGAAGCACATCGGATCGTCGTGAAAAATGGGGGGGGATCACCCCCTCCCTTGCGCAACGCGCGGGGGAGGGCTGGGTGGGCAATCCCATCACACGAAGTCATTCCTCTCCC
>CAZXNF010000884.1:0-1023 GCA_964641785.1 uncultured Streptomycetaceae bacterium
TCGTTTAGCCAGGCGCCCGCCCGATCGTCACCTTCGCTCGCAGTTTTGACGGGTGACGATGACTCGCCGGCCGGGATGCGGTCCTCGACCCAGGCGGTGAAGAGATCCGTAGCAACTTCGCGCACGGCGCGCCCTTGCAGCGCGCTTTTCGACTTTATGCGTCGGTAGAGATCGTCGGGGAGATCGATGCTGGTCTTCATGGGAAAGAGTATAACGGTATTTACGGTTTTTTCGCAAGGGTCGCCCGCTACTTCCCTCCCTTCTTTCCGGGAAGCACGGCCGACTTCGACTTGGCGAGCGCTGCGGCCTTTTCACCCTTCTTTTGCGTGGTGTCCTGCTTCTGCTGTCGTTCCTTCGCCTTCGGTGACTTGTCGCCCATGAGATTCCGCCTTGAGTATGAGTAGACAACAACGAGGGGACCAGCGCCGCTCGCATCCCTCGCTTAGGGCACAAAAGATAGTCAGGGGACCTACGGCTTCGCCAAGGACTAGCTCGAACTAAATCCCTGTGACACCTTTTCGACCAATCCTCCGAGCCTCACCCCCGAGCCAATGCCATGTCGTTCAACCTAACGCACCTCGCGACCACCCTCGCCACCCTGCTCCTCACCATCGCCACGGCGGCCGCGTCCCAGACCATCGCGATCACCGGCGCCACGCTCATAGACGGGACGGGACGCCCCCCGATTCCCGACGCCGTCGTGCTTATGCGTGACGGGCGCATCACGGAGTTAGGCTCGGCGCGCCAGGTGAGCATCCCCGCGTCGGCCACCCGTATCGATGCGCGTGGGAAGTACGTGATCCCCGGGCTCATGGACGCCAATCTCCATCTCTACCTCAACGGTGACCTTGAGAGCCTGATCAAGTTCGAGGACCGCTATCACGAGGTCATTATCGAGGGGGCGCAGATTGCCTTGAAAACGGGGATGACGACAGTCTTCGACACCTGGGGGCCGCGCGCCGCGCTCGTCACGGCCCGCGACATGATCGCGTCGGGGCAGGCACAGGGGAGCCGCATTTACCT
>CAZXNF010000885.1:0-1023 GCA_964641785.1 uncultured Streptomycetaceae bacterium
GCCGAGCGCTTGGCGATGATCGCGCGTCCGATACTCAGCTCGACATACGCTTCCTTCCAGCGTTTCAATCGCACAAGCGCTCGGCCCAGTTTCACCCGCTGCTGACCGACTTCGAGATGGTCAGGCTCCAGCGTGGTCGCCGAGATGGCGAGCGCTTCGCGCATGTAGCGTTCCGAACGCTGGTAATCCTTCTGCCGAAACGCCGTGCTGGCCAGCCCACCAAGCCCGGTCGCGACATCAGGATGCTTCTCGCCGTTCAACGCCCGATAGATGGAGACGGAACGTGAGTACAGCACGTGGGCTCGATCGTAGTCGCCGCCGTCGAGTGCCATCGCCGCCAGGCGATAGACCGTGTTGGCGACGCGTCGGTTCACGAGACCATACGTCTTCTCCTGCGCTCGCAGGGCGCCCTCGAGCAGCATACGGGCCTCGTCCTTCTTTCCGACGTTTGTCAACACGTTGGCCAGCATCGACTCGGCACCCGCTGTGCGATGGTGATCGGCCCCATACCACGACGAGAAAATCCGCACGCCTTCGCGCATGTAGCGCTCGGACTCGGCGTACTCACCCTGTTGCGACTTGGAGGCGCCGAGGTTCATCAGGTCGTCGCCGACCGAGGGATGATTGTCACCATACAGAAGGCGGCTGGTGGTCAGCACCTGTCGATTGAGCGAGTCGGCTATTGCGTAGTGGCCAGCGTAATAGTGCGTGCTGGCGAGCGCGCTGACGGCGGCATTCAGGTCCGTGGTTGGCTGTCCCTGCGTGCGATAGATGCGGACCGCGTCCTCGAGCACGGCGATCGACGAGTCATTGGCCTGTCGCTCTTGGAGCACCATTCCCAAGGTGTACATCGCGCTGGCAACGGTGGTGTGGGTTGGCGGCAGGCGACGCCTAGCGATGGCCAGCGCCTCACGCGCCAGTTGCTCGGCCTCGTCGAGTTTCCCCGATTCCGCCAGCAAGTCGGCGAGCGCGATCATCCCCACGGCGACGTCGGGATGGCTCGGGCCCAGCAGCGACTTCCGC
>CAZXNF010000886.1:0-1022 GCA_964641785.1 uncultured Streptomycetaceae bacterium
CGTGAGCAGCACCCAGTACACCAGGACGCGCGCGAGCAGGGGCCGCGGCCGCGGCACGCGCCAGATCGCGTTGAAGGCGTGGTCGATCGTCAGCATCGTCAGCAAGGCGGTGGCGGCGAGAAACACGATCCCCACCGCGGTCAGCTTGCCCGCATTCTCGGTGAACTGCGCGGCATACGTCGCCGCCAGATCCACGGACGCCGGCATCACGTTGTCGAGGATGAAACTCTTGAGGTGATCGAGCAGCACCTCGAACACCGGAAAGGCGGCAATCAGCGTGACCGCCACCGTGATGAGGGGCACCAGCGCGAGGAGCGTCGTGTACGTCAGGCTCGCCGCCACACCCGCGCAACGGTCATCGCGGAAGCGGATGGCCGCCATGGCTGCCAGGTCGGCGTAACTGCGGGCGCGCGGGTTCACGGAGGGAAAGGATCGGGCATTCGCCGGACGGGGATCGCTATAATAACCGCGACCGTCCCACCCCCGCCGATGCCGGAAATCCTCGTCTTGTACTACAGCCGCTACGGCGCCACGCGCGAGATGGCACGTCTCGTCGCGCGCGGCGTGGAACAGGCGGCCGGCGCGCAAGCTCGACTGCGCACGGTGCCGCCGGTCTCGGCCGATTGCGAAGCAACGGCACCCGCGGTACCCGATGCGGGCGCCCCGTACGCGACCGCGCGCGATCTGGAAGACTGCGCCGGACTCGCGCTCGGTTCGCCCACCCGCTTCGGCAACATGGCAGCACCCCTCAAGTACTTCCTGGATGGCACGGGGGATCTCTGGCAGCGCGGCGCTCTTGCCGGCAAACCCGCCACCGTGTTCACCTCCAGCGCCAGTCTGCACGGCGGCCAGGAAACCACGCTGATCAGCATGGCACTGCCGCTCCTGCACCACGGCATGCTGCTGGTCGGCCTGCCCTACACCCTGCCGGAACTGACGACGACCGACAGCGGCGGCACGCCCTATGGCGCCAGCCACCTGGCCGCCGTGCAGACTGGCGCTGGAGGTGAACACGGTGGCGG
>CAZXNF010000887.1:0-1013 GCA_964641785.1 uncultured Streptomycetaceae bacterium
GGCGATGATCGAGGGCGTGATGCAGGTGTCCGAGCTCGCCGCGCGTCGGCGTCGAGCAGGTTGCGCTCGAAGGCGGAGCGCAGCAGCGTGACGAGCTGCTCGCGGTCCTCGGGCTCGCGCATGATCAAGGCGCCGAGGCGTTCGAGCAGGGTGGGTTTGTGCGGTTCGTCGCTCATGCGCGTGCCGCGCCTGCCGCGCGTGATGAGTGATGGGTAATGGGTAATGGGTCATCCCCCTTGCCCGGCGCAGGCCTGGCGAGCGTTCCGTATTGGACTTTACCCATTACCCATCACTTATCACCCGCGTAGGGATCGGCAAAGCCGAGCCGCGTGAGGATTTTCCGTTCACGCGCTTCCATGCGTTCCGCCGCGGCGGTGCGCAGATGGTCGTGGCCCTGCAGGTGCAGCGTGCCGTGCACGATGAGGTGCGCGACGTGGGCCTCAAAGGTCTTGCCCTGCGCGCGGGCTTCCGTGGCGACGACCGGCGCGCACAGCACGAGGTCGCCGGTCACCCGGGGACGCTGCGTGTAGGGGAAGGACAGCACGTTGGTGGCGGTGTCGCGGTGGCGGTAGCGCTGGTTGAGCCGGCGGCTTTCGGCCCGGCCGACCACGCGCAGCGTCAGCACGGCGTCCCGCGCGAGCGCCGCGCGCACCCAGCGGCGGAGCCGGACGGCGGACGGCAGCGCGGCGCTGCGGGCGGCGTTCTGCACGGTCAGCTCAAGCCGGATCGCGGGCCGCCGTTGCGGCGTTTTTCGCGCGGGCGTCTTTTTTCGTTTCGCGGTCGTAGGCATTGACGATGCGTTGGACGAGGGGATGGCGCACCACGTCGGTGGACTGGAAATGAGTGAAGGCGATGCCGCGCACGCGCCGCAGCACGCGTTCGGCCTCGATCAGGCCGGAGCGCTGATGGCGCGCGAGATCGATCTGCGTGACGTCGCCGGTCACCACGGCCTTGGCGCCGAAGCCCAGCCGCGTGAGGAACATCTTCATCTGCTCCGGCGTGGTGTTCTGTGC
>CAZXNF010000888.1:0-1013 GCA_964641785.1 uncultured Streptomycetaceae bacterium
GGAAGCGCAGCGGGTCGGCCTTGTGACGTTGCGCCAGAAACGCTTCGAGCGCGCGCGAGTCCGGCGTCGCGGGCAGCGGCTCGCCGTAGCGGCGAGCCACCTCCACGATGCGCATCCAGCGCTCGGGCGAGCGCACGACGCGCCGCAGCGACGCACCGCCAGCACCCGCCAGGAAGCGCGCGGTGCTCGTGTTGGTGGCGATCATGAACTCTTCGATCAGCTGGCGTGCGCGGTTCTGCGCCTGTTGTTGAATCCCCACCACAATTTCACCTTCGAACACGGCGCGCGGCTGGAAGGTCTCGAGCTCGAGCGAGCCCAGGGCATGACGCCTGACGCGCAAGCGCTGCGCAACGGCGTCCTGCGTGCGCAATTGCTGCTCCATGCCGGGCACGGCTTGGGCAGGCTGCGGCAATGCACTGCCCGCGTTGATCCATGCGGAGACGCCGTCGTAGGCCAGCTTGGCCTTGTTGCGCACCAGGGCCCGGTGCACGCTGGCCTGAGCGATCGACGCGTCCGGCGCGACGATCATCTCGGTCACGAGAGCGAGCCTGTCTTGGCCAGGATTCAACGATGTGAGGTCGGTGCTCAGGCGCTCAGGCAGCATCGGGAACACCTTGACTGAGGTGTAGACCGAGGTGGTGTTGATCCACGCGTGTTTGTCGATCGCCGAGCCCTTCTTGACCAGCGCATCCACGTCGGCCACGGCCACGAGGAGCTTGACGCGGCCGTCGGCGAGCAGCTCGCACGCGGTAAGCTGGTCGAGGTCGCGAGAGTCGTCGTTGTCGAGCGAGCACCAGGGCAGCGCCGTGAGATCGCGGATCTGCAGGTCGGGATCGCGGCCGGGGCCGCCGATCGCGGCCATTTGCTGCTGAACGCCGGGCGGGAATGCCGGCTCCAGGCCGCGCTCGGTCATCACCTTGGTGGCGATAAGGACGAGGTCGCTGCGGTTGCGGGGGCGTGCTGAGCGCATGGGGTTCTCGGATTCCTGAGGATCACTGCCAACCGAAACGGCG
>CAZXNF010000889.1:0-1010 GCA_964641785.1 uncultured Streptomycetaceae bacterium
TCGCTTCCCGGTAGCCACGTCAGCGCCGGGGACTTTGTCGTATTCTCTCAGCTCCGCACGCGGCCCCTGCCCGACACAACGAACCCCCGCGAACCCTGCAGCATTTTCGGAAGCACCGATGACCTCTTCACCTCCCGTGCCGCTGCAGCGCCGCGCGCGCCGTTTCTTGTGCACCTTTCTGCCCTTCCTTGTCCGCAGGCAGGGCGGGGCGGGCACCCGTGCGCACTGGGAACAGCACCCGACCACCACCGCCTTCGAGGGCATCGATCCGGCAAGCCAGGTGCAGATGGACGAGATCATGGCGCTGGTGCCCGACCGCAACGCCGCCATTCTCGACATGGGCTGTAACGTCGGCCGCCATCTCGACTACCTCTACGGGCAGGGCTACCGCAACCTGCGCGGCGTGGACTGGAGCGGCGCGGCGCTCTCCGACATGGCGCAGCGCTATCCGGAGATGCATGCGCATTCGACGCTGACCAATGCCTCCTTCGAGGACTTCCTCGGTGGCAACCCGGAACCGGTGGACCTCGTCTATACGCGCGGCGCCACCTTCGAACTGGTGTACCCCGGCTTTCCGCTGGTGAAACGCGTGTGCGCGATCGCACGCCGCTACGTGGTGATGGTGATCACGGAGGCCGGCCACGCCTACCCGCGCTTCTGGGAATACGAATACGCGCGCGAGGGGTTCGAGCTCGTGCACCTGCGCCGGCCGGCGTCCGAACAAGCACAGGAACACCGGGTGTCGCTGATGACGTTCCGCCGATTGTGAGCAGTCCTCCGTTACGAAGTCACCTCTCACCTTCCCCTGTTGGTGGGGGAAGGTTGGGATGGGGGCAAAGAGTGAATGAGCAAATTATCTTTGGCCGAATGCGTTGCCCCCTCCCCAACCCTCCCCCGCAAGCAGGGGAGGGAGAGAATGGACTGCGTAATGATCGATTGCCCTCCCCAGCCCTCCCCCGCACACTGTGCAAGGGAGGGGGTTACTTCTCCTTCCCCTGCTTGCGGGGGAG
>CAZXNF010000890.1:0-1008 GCA_964641785.1 uncultured Streptomycetaceae bacterium
CCGTCGAAATCGACCGTGATCATGCACGCGCAGCGCACGCCCTCGGGCCATTTGAATTTACCGCGCATGCACCACCCTCACCTTCTTGCCGTCCTTCTCCGGCAGCCGCACGGGCACGTATTTCGACCGCGTAGGCTGCCCCGCCGCCACGTGCATCACTTCCGCGTCGAGGTCGAAGACCAGAGATGCGATCGTCATCGTCGGTTCCGCGCCCGCGTACTCGTGCGGGTAACGGCAGATCGAGCGCGGCGCGCCGAACTCGTCCTTCAGCACTGCCTTTACATCGTCCACCGTGATCGAGCCGATTTTCGGCTCCAGCAATTGCCGCGCGCGGAAATCGCGGTAGACGCTGTCGCCCGTGTAGTACTTGGCCACCCCGGTGGCCTGCGCGACCGGCGACTGGAAGTGATTGGCGTGGGTCAGCAGCCCGCGCTCGGGATACACCATATAGACGTGATCTGGCGTCGTTTCGAAGTCGATGCCCACACCGTCGCGGTGCGCGATCAGGTAATTGCCGGAAGCGCCGCGTGGCGACTTGACCAGCGTGTCGATCGCCTCGTAGTAATGGCGGGAATTGAGGATGCGCCGCCGGAGGATGGGGATCGGCACACCCACGCGTCCCTTGTCTTCGTTGGATACCAGCAGATTGCCGCAGACGACGATGCCGTGCTCGTTGAAGCCGTCGCGCCCCACCATGCCGGCCTCCACGATCAGCGACAGCGCCGGTTTGCCCTTCTGCTTCACGCGCAGAACCACAACCGCGTCGACCGTCGGATCGCGCCAGTCCCAGTTCTTGCCGATGATCACGCCGCCGCCCTTGGTGGCCTCCGGCAGCGCGATGATCGTGGTGCACTCGGTGGCCGGCTGGGTGCCGGCGAGCGAGCCGTACAGCAGCTCAGTGCGGCAGTTGACCGCCACGATGTCTTCCAGCTTCTGCTTCGCGCCCACGGCGATGCCGCCGATCTCCGCCATGATGCCGGCGTCCAGCGCTTCGATCTGCGCGGCGAA
>CAZXNF010000891.1:0-1001 GCA_964641785.1 uncultured Streptomycetaceae bacterium
CGCTCAACATCCTCAAGGGCTACGACCTCAAGGCGATGGGGCACAACTCGCCCGAGTACATCCACGTGCTGACCGAGGCGCTGGAACTCGCGTTCGCCGACCGCCACATGCACTTCGGCGATCCGGCCTTCGTAAAGGTGCCGATGAAGGCCATGATGACGGAGAAGTATGCCGAGCAGCGCCGCGCGCTGATCCGCGCGGACCGCGCGTTCGACGGCATGCCGCCCGCAGGCGACCCCGCCACCGGCGGCACGCTCCAGAACCGCTGGATGCCGGAACCGGAATCTGCGGAAGCCCCGGGACCGGGCGATACGTCTTATACCTGCTGCATCGACCGCCATGGCAACGCCTTCTCCGCGACGCCTTCCGACGGCTCCAATACGTCGCCGATTATTCCTGGCGCCGGCATCGTGTGCTCGGGCCGCGGCCAGCAGTCGTGGGTCGATCCGACGCATCCGTCCTCGGTCGCGCCTGGCAAGCGGCCGCGCCTGACGCCGAATCCGGCGATGGCGATGAAGGGCGGCAAGGTGCTGATGCCTTTCGGTTCGCCCGGCGGCGACGTGCAGCCGCAGGCCATGCTGCAGACCTTCCTCAACGTCGAAGTGTTCGGCATGGACCCGCAGGACGCGATCGAGGCGCCGCGCTTCGCCACCTATAACTATCCGGGGTCCTTCGAACCGCATCCGTACTTCCCGAACCGGCTGTACCTGGAAGGGCGCATCCCCGCGGTGGCCGGCGACACGCTGAAGGCGCTGGGCCACAAGGTGTACTGGTGGCCGGAAACGACCTGGCTGGCCGGTGCGATGTGCGCGATCAGGGCGGACCACAAGCGCGGCGTGCTGGCGGGCGGCGCGGATCCGCGGCGGCCGGCGTACGTGCTCGGCTGGTAAATGGTAAATGGTGAATATCGGTCATTGCTTTTCTTCGGGGCACGCCGCACCCCCATCCGAGCCTCCCCCTCGGAGGCGGAAGGGGTTTTATCCCCTCCCCCTTGCAGGGGG